>CAIRAY010000016.1 GCA_903876665.1 uncultured Fibrobacterota bacterium
GTAGGAAAACGTCGTCGTCTGCTCAATTAACTAAAAAACACTACTAGCCGAATCGATGATTTTTGACATCCAAAAAATGCGCCTTTCATCGGTAAGTCTTGCTCCTGGATGAAGCCCAGGCAATTACCGTTGAAACCGCCGCGCAAGGGGCGTGTTCAGTTCCTTCTGCAAAATGGCTTTGAGGGCTACCCGCATGGGCATGCCCATTTCAAAATCGGGCTCAGGAGGAATTTGGACTCCGTGCTTGAGAAGCGCTGCCCTCAATTGGGCCCGTAGGGCCGCTGTAGAGGCCTCCACAATGAGTTCCTTGGTCTTGGGCGACCAGAAGGCTTCGGCCTCAAGCATTCGATCCGGGTAGGGCTTTAACTCCAGCCGATAAACGCCTTGGACTTTGGTGATCTTGAAGTCCTCGGCTAGGGCTTCCAGAGGTAGTTCATCGCAGGTGCAGGTGGTCTGGGAAAATCCGAGTTCCTGCTCCTGGTGCAGGGTGATGGGTGCTTCGGCAAAACGGAAGAGGGCCAGAAACTGCAGGAAATTTTTGTCCAGAACCCGGTAAACATCGGGCTTGTCTACACAGGTTGGATCGATTGCCCGGGCAAAGGAAAGCAAGTCGTGAGCCTGATACCCAACGAAGTAGGAAATGGTGGAGTAGGTTTGCCAACAGTGCCCATTCCAAAAAAGGAGAAGTCCAAAGAGTGGCGATTCCTCCTGCTCCTGAAGGGTCTCTTCAATGCCTTTGGAATACAGTTCAAATGCCTCTCCACTCAAAATGTCGACCATCGCAAAGAATTGACTTTGCACCCGCTGGGTGACTTTGCAGAACGAGTATCGCCAAGGCTTCTCGTGGAAGGCCTGGCAAAGCTGCCTAGACTGGACGCCTGTGTTCGCCTCGCTTTCCAGTTCCGGCCGTTTAGCGAAAATCCCGCACTCCTTGAAGCATTCGTAGGCAAGCACGGTGGTCGGAAGGCACTCCATCCAATCGGGAGGCATTTGCTGGAAAAGATCCTTGGCCCAATCGGAAGAAAGGGTCCTTAAGAGCTGAGGAATGGCGCTGGTTTTTTGCTCCATAACCGGGAGATAGTAATCATCCACAATATCGATCAAGGTACTTTTAAAAGCGACGCAGGCTTCAATCTTCGAGAGCGGTGTTTGGTTCATTAAGGGTCCCTTATTTATAGTTGCTGCGTGAGCGGAATACGGACAAATATACAAGTGAGCTTGATTACCCGTGCCCATCCGTTTTACAAATCTTAACCTGACCTGGACTGGAATGCTTTGTATCCTAATGGATGGAGGTCCATTATGCTGCAACAACGCGTTCTGCAACTCTTCGCCATCCTGGCGGCCTTTGTGCTTGTCGCCTGCAATTCCGTGCCTCCCAAGGCCAAGCCTTTAGCCCCCTTGAAGCCCGTGCTCGACCTGAGGGCCCCTTGGACAGAAGTGAAAGAGGATCGAACCGACACCTTGTGGAGTGAGATCGAAAATCGGATGGCCGAGGCTCGGGGTGACAGTGCGAAGTGGCAAACATTTCAAACACTACTGCAGGACCGCCGCTACGCATCTGTGTACCAGTTCCTCTTCAAACGGGCTTTCCTAAACTATTCGCCCCTGGATTCCAACACCCAGTGGCGCAAGCGCTGGATCAAGGCCGCGCAAGAATGCCAGTCGCAGGAGCTTCGAAAAATATACGCGCAGATACCTCCCTACTATAACGACCACAACGGCCGGCATATATTCCGCAGTTCCATCTCCCAATCCCACATCCATGCGGGCGACACCCTGCAGATTCAGGCCAATGTCCCGGCGCTCAGGCTCCAGCGCAGCCGCATCCAACTGGATTCGTCCTTTCTGCCCGCCAAAGTCACCATTGTAGATACGGTCAGCTACCCCATTGGCAAGGACATGAATTTGGCCAAGGTCCCCACGACAGGTATGGATGAGGGCATTTGGCGCCTCACCCTTCTCGACTCCATGGAATTCGAGGACTTCTATGTGAACATCAGTCCCTTGGATCTCGTGGTGCGGCAAGATCGCCAGAGGGCTTTGATCTGGGCAGCCTCCCCCACCGATACGACCCACGCGCCCTTCCAAGTTCATGTAAAAACCCCCAAGGGTTGGGTCCATTTTCAACAACACCCCGATTCCCTGCTTGATCTGAAAATTCTCCGGGACACCAGCTTGGTTCGCTCGTCTTTGCAGGTGGTGGTGGAGCGTAACGGCCTTTGGGCCTTTTCCACAAATGTTGTACAGCAGGATTATTCCCAGGAAAATCAACCCCGGAGCGGCATCTGGTTTGACCGTCCCATATACCGACCAGGGCAGTGGGTGCATTTCCATGGACTGCTGCGGAGCATGGATGAAAACGATCAGCTGATCATGCCGACAGCAAGGCTTGATTCGGTGGAGGTGGTCATCGTAAGCCGAGAATCCGGAAACACCAATTGGGTCAAGCGGATCGCGGTGGATGCCGAGGGTCACTTTGGAGACTCCATGCGCCTGGATTCCTCGGCCAGTCTCGGTTGGCGCTATCTCAATTTGAAGGGGATAGGCAAAAAAGAAATCGCTCTGGATGGGTTTGAGGCCCGCTTTGAAGTCGAAGAATATCGGAGACCTGAATTCACCTTGAGAGTGGTTTCCCCTACCCAAAGAATCGGAAGCGGAGATACGGCCCGCATCCAGGTGCAAGGCAGCTATTTCTTCGGTGCGCCGACGGCGAATTTGCCGGTCCGGGTCCGCTGGAAGGACTGCCGGAGCGACTCCCTTTACCGAGAAATATCCTCCTCCCTCGATGAAAATGGCGCAGCCACTTTTACGATGAAGACTCCGGATCATTTCGTCGGTTGGCGGCAAATTTGTGCAGAGGTCATTGGGACCGATGCAAGCCGCCGGGAAGAGCGCGGCCAGATCCTCCTGCTGGCCTGGGGCATGGAGAAATTGACGAAGGAAGAAAAGAGGCGTAGGGCTGCATTGCGGAGGAGCAACCAAATTGTTCCAGCCAGGACCGACACATCCCTGGCTCCTCCCCAGCTGATACTGGATAAAAGCCAATACAGTTATGGTGACACCAGTCTGGTGGAGGTGAAATCCTCCCAGGAGGGGCTGCCGGTGCTGGTGATGTCGGTGGGCACCCGGATGGGCGTACTCTGCCAGGGTGTGATCCAGAATGGCTCCTTCAAGGCCCGCATCCCGGTCCAGCGTCTGGGGGGTCGTTTTGGCATTGAAGGGTTTGCCTCTACCCCGACCGGAATGCAGCGTCTGGGGGCATGGGTGACCGTGGCAGACCCGGGCCCTTGGTTGCGCGCCAAAGTGGATCTTCCTGCGGTGGCCCAGCCTGGGGATTCGGTGGTGGCCAATATCGCCATTACCGATCAAAAGGGCAATCCCCATCCCGCAACTTTTACAGCCTTGCTGGTGGATGCTTCGGTACTGGCCCTGGTAGATTCCTCCCGCAGGACATACGGGATGGGCGCCCTACTCAGGCCTCGTTCCCAGGGTGCTCCGTCCTTGAGCCTGGCGAATTTTTCCGCGTACCTCCTCGAACCCCAATCGATGAGGGAACCTTCGAATGGAAGTGGGATGCCCCCAAGGCAGAAAAGCGGGGTCAGGAACACTTGGAATGGCGACATCGGGGGTGCAGGAGGCTCCCTCAGGCTGCTCACATCCAATCTGGGGCAGACCGCTGGAATGGGGAATCAATTTGAGGGCGTTTCGGTGCGCGCCAATTTCAGCGAGACAGGTCTTTGGCTCGACCGCGTGCACACAAACTCCTCGGGGCATGCGTCCTTGCGTTTCAAATTGCCCGACAATCTCACGCGCTGGAAGCTGGTGCTGCTCGGTGCGGACAACGGCTCACACCTGGTGCGCAGTGAATCAAACATTGAGGCCCGCAAATGGCTCATGGTCAAGGTGGAAGCGCCGCGTACCCTGGTGCAACGCGACACGACTCTCATTGGCACCGTGGTGCATAACCTGAGTCCCGACTCCGCAACCATACTGGTCCAGCTTGAGCTCAAGGGCGATGCCGGCGGCTTGCAGGGCACAAACACACAGACCGTGCGGATGGGTGGGAAGTCCACCCAGGCCTTGGAATGGCCGGTTGTGGCCTTGAAGCCAGGCACGCTGGGCTTCACCGTGCGTGCCATTGCGAGCATCGGCACCAACACTTCCACGGATGCCGAAACCCGTAGCATCCCGGTACACTCCCACGGCACACCGGTGCGCACGAGTGAGACCGGGATTCTGCACCCTGCGACCCCCGCTTTGTTGCCCTTCAAATTTCCCGAGGATTCAGACCCTGCGAGTCAAAAAATGTCGCTAGTGATTTCTCCCAATCCGGTCAGCACCGTGCTCCAGTCGCTCCAGTATCTCACGGGATTCCCTTATGGCTGCGTCGAGCAGACCCTAAGCCGTTTTGTGCCCAATCACTTTGTGGCAGAAGGCATGCGCCGTCTGGGGCGTCCTGACACGACTCTGGAAAGAATGCTTGTGCGCTACGACTCCGTGGGTGTGAACCGCCTGAAGGAAATGCAGAATCCTAATGGCTCTTGGGGTTGGTGGTCCAAGGAACAAGGGGATCGGTCTCTTACCGCCCAGGCACTCGAAGGCTTAACCACCGTTCTGCCGGACATCAAGCGCAACAATCCCCTGCTATTCCCCACCACCCGGTTCATGATTGAGAAGAGCGCCAATTTCCTGTTTCATGCACGTAACAAAGGGGATGCCTCAAGCCCCGAGGGGGCGCACCTGTACCGGGCACTGTCCCGTGCCAGCAGGTTCCTGCCTCTGAATGAAGTTTGCTTCCTGGAGGCCAAGGCTACTTCCATGGCGGCGAATGCAAAGTCCCTTTCTACCGTTTCACTCGCGATTTGGCTCGAGAGCGCAAGCCTCCTCAAACTCGATGGCCCCCGCGATCTTCTCAGGGCCCAGCTCGAGTCCCGGGTTGTCCAGAAGGACGGATTCCTCTACTGGGATACGGACAGCACTTCGCCCTGGTGGAACCATAGCCTGGAAGTCACCGCCCAGGCGTTGCTTGCCTTGAATAAGTCCCACTCCACCCACCTGCAGCCCGAGCGGGTATTGCCATGGTTGTTGCAGCAGAATTCACGAGGATACTGGAGGTCGACCCACACGACGGCCCGGGTCATCGAAGCCATAATGGCCAATGCCCAGCCTGAGGACCTTTCAGTTCCAGGCGGGGTCGTGATTTCCTTCGCGGATGGCTCGCAAAAAGAGTTTTCACTAGTGAAGAGCCTAACGATTCCAATCCCCTTCAAGAGTTCCAAAGGTCAAGTCCAACTCCGGCTCAAGGGCCAGGGAAAGGCCTTCTATACTCTGGTGCAGGAATATGCCTCGCTGGGGGAGAATGAGCAGGCCATTGGCACAGCAATCAAGGTGCAACGAACCTACTCTCGACTGGTCTATGGCAAGGGGAGTCAAGGATCGGGCAAGGTCGAGCGCAAGCCCTTCACGGGGATATTGCACCCGGGTGATGAACTCGAAGTGCGCCTGACCTTGAACGCCAATACTTCCTACGACTACCTGATGCTTGAGGATCCGCTCCCCCGGGGGATGGAGGTGCTGGAAAAGGATTTCACCTGGACGAACCTCTGGTGCCGCAATTGGTGGTTAGGGTACTCGCACAAGGAATTGCGGGACGATCGCATGGTGTACTTCCAGACCCATGGCAGGGCCGGCAAGGTTGAATTCAACTATATCCTCCGGGCGGAACGCTTGGGAACCTACCACGCATTGCCCGCCCGCGCCGAAATGATGTACAAGCCCGAAGTGTTTGGCGCCTCTACCGAGCAGCTGATTCGAATTGTGGAGAAATAGAATCCACTAACTGAAGAGCACCACCGTGGCCAAGTCAAAGCCCACCTTGCCGTCCTCGCGAATCTCAAGGGCTGCCTTAAAGGTCTTTTCGCCCTTAACAAATCCATCCAAAACATCCGAGTGCTTTTGGGTCAATAGCTGTTGCAGGATGGGGTCGGACAAGGCCTGACCAAAGAATACCAGGGGAAGCGAGAACCCACACTGGGGCTCGGAGCAGGTGAGCGAATTTGTGTGTTTTTCCATCTCCGCTCCACAATAGGAACACGAAAATTCAGGCTTGACCAGCTTGGCTTCACTAACCGGAGCTCTCTCGGGGAAATCAAAGACCGCGCGCCCGTTTTCACCCAGCTTGATGGCGGCCTCAAACAGCTTACCCGCCTTGGAGGTAAATCCCGGGATGACTTCGGTTTTTCCCTTATCCAGCAAGGTGTGCAGCTGATCGTCGCTCAGGATTTTCCCGGCGATGGTTGTATACAAAACATAGCCACAGGACTTGTCGCAGGAGATGCGGCTCCCCGAATGGATGAGCCCCGCTTTGCAGAGAGGACACTTGCCAGCAAAGGGGCGTTTCGGGGCATCATCGCCGTCGAATTCGAACTTGACTTCCAGCTTTTCATCCAAAGCGAGAACGGCAGAAAACAGCGTCCCTTTTTTGGATACAAAACCTTGTATTAAAGAGGTTTTCCTTTGGGAGAGAAGCTCCTTCATCTCGGCATGGCTCAAGGATTTTTGCGCCACCGTGTGCCCAATGCGGAAATCACATCCCACACTTCCACACACATAGCCCCAGGGGGCCATACTCAGGTTTTGTCCGCACTTGGGACAAGGTAAAAGGTCTTCAATTTTTTCGCGCACGAACTGGTTGCCAAATTTTTGCCGCAGGGATTCAAACATTTGCTGCACATAATCCACAATCCCGTCCCGGAATGTGGCTGGGTCAAACTCCCCTTTTTCGATCAAGGATAACTTGTGTTCCCACTCTCCGGTCATCTCCGGGGATTTGACCTTGTCATCCATCAGGGCGATGATTTGCCGGGCCCGCTTAGTCGAGATGATGCTTGTCTTTTGGAGGGTGATGAACTCGCGCTTTTTCAGGGTTTCGATGATGCCGGCCTGGGTCGCTGGAGTGCCTAATCCACGGTCCTTCATGGCCTCGGCCATTTCCTCATCGTCGATTTGCTTGCCCGCAGTTTTCATGGCCGCAAGCAAAGTGGCTTCGGTAAAATACTTGGGCTTGCTCTTTTTCTTTTTGTGCAATTCAATAGGATCGAACTTGGCGGATTCCCCGTTTGCCCAGGTGGGAAAAGCGTCCACCTCGGCGGTGATTTCATCTTCACTGTTTTCGGGATTGGATTTTTTACTTTTTTTGTCTTCTTTTATGAGTGCCTTGAAGCCTTCCTGTTCGGGCTTTTTAAGCTTCAAGCGGAACTCTTCTTCCTGGCAAACAATCAACGCCTGGAACTCGCTCCACAGGTAGGGCTGGGCCCAGGCCACAATAAAGCGCTCGGTCACCAGGTCGTAGATCTGCTGTTCGGATTCGGACAAATCCTGAGGTTTTTCTCCCGTAGGGATAATGGCATAATGGTCCGTCACCTTGCTTCCATTGATGAACACAAAGGAATCACTGGCGGGGCGCAGAAGCTCCTTCTGCTTGGGGGTGGCCATCTTTTGTGCCAGCTGGTAGCTCTCAACCTGCATGGATTCGGGCAGGTATTGGGAGTCGGTACGCGGATAGGTAAGAACCTTCTTTTCGTAGAGAACCTGGGCAATGTCCAGGACCTGCTGGACACCGATTTTGAAGCGCTTGTTGGCTTCCTTCTGCAGCTCGGTCAGGTCAAAGGGCTTGGGCGGGAATTGGCTCTTTTTCTTGATGTCCTTTTCTTTGAGCACCGCCGACTGGTTGGTGCACTTGGCCACAACCGCCTGGGGAATTTTCTCTTCATCGAAGAAGGCTACTTTGTCTTCGCGGATCCATTGGGAGGGGAAGCCCTTCCATGTTCCCACCACGCCGTAGAAAAAGTGTTCCTGAAAATTCTCCACCTGATTGTCGCGTTGCACGATCAAATTCAAGGTGGGCGTCTGCACCCGACCCACCGAGATCAGCTTCCCCTGCCCCGCCGTCAATGTATAGCCCCGCGTGGCATTGAGCCCGACCATCCAATCGGCCCGCTGACGAAGTCGCGCGGCGTAGGAAAGATTGATTCTCTGCTCGGCGCTCTCCAGCTTCTTCCAGGCGGCGTCCAGCTCTTTGGCCACATAGGAATTCACCCACAAACGCTTGATGGTTTTCTTCTTGAAGTCGGGAGTGAAATCCAGAATCAGATCAAAAATCAGATTGCCTTCGCGGCCCGCATCGGCACCGTTGACAATGGTATCTGCCTGGGCCATGAGCCCTTGCACGATGTTCAGTTGTTTTGCGGTTCGTTCAATGGGCTGCAATAAAAATTGCTTGGGCAGCATGGGAAGGTTACCCAGCTTCCAGGTGCCTTCGAACCCTGGGTACTGGTCAAAGGGCGCAAGCGTGATCAAATGACCGACACACCAGGTGATGCAATGGTTTTTCCCCTGCAGGTACCCATCCCGCTGCACGAAGGTTTCGCCTTCGCAACGCTCGAGCAAGGCCCGATAGTGTTGGGTGGCCACAGATGGCTTTTCGGCAACAAGTAACAGCACAGGGACCAGCTTTCAAGGGGAATGGGAAGATGCAAAATGAAATGTAACGAAATTCAGCGATTCCTGCATGGGGGAAGGGCAGTGGCAGCGGCATTAAAATGGTTTTCAGGCGTTTGTCACCCTCGCGAACGAAGTGACGGCGAGGGTCTAGGACTGCCGGGCCCAACTGCAACAAGCCAGTCATGGCCGGAACGGCGATCACCGCACCGGCCATCACCGTACCGTGTCCGAACAATGCAACAGCAAGCACCGGTGATCCCTCGGTGGGACCGTTCGGGCTTTGCCCGTTACGGACACATGTCCACTTTGTGGAGTTCCGGGGGTGACTCACTTTGTCATGGCCGGAACGGCCATCACCGTAGCGTGTCCGAACAATGCAACAGCAAGCACCGGTGATGCCCGTGCCGGGCATGACAGACTGCCGGGGATGACTAATCAAGTCGTTTTACAATTATACTTGCCGAATCAATAAGCTAAAGCGACATTTTTTGTCACCCATGTAGCTGTATCTTTCTTTTGTGCTTCAACCAGTCCATTATTCAGGTGACCTAGGGCAACGCTTTTACCCCTAAAAACCTATCTTTCGAGGGTCCAAAACAATTGCGGTTTTGGGGACTCAGGAGTTTTCGCGTATGAAAAATGAGCGTCAGGGTGTCTTTTCTCTTCACCAGTCCGTCATGGCAGATTACGCAGCCTATGTGCGTAGCTTTGTGCGTATCGCAAATCCAGAAATTCGTACCAAGGTCGAAGAAGAGCTGTGCCAGAGCAACAAGTATTGGCCTGAGCCCCTGATCCAGTTCAATCCGGCCTATAAACCAGGTGAAACCACGGAGGAATTGGTCTCCCGCAAGGTCTTGCACCCGGATTGTCTCTCCACCTTCAAGGGATTCCAGCTTTATCGCCATCAAGTTTCGGCCATGGAACTCGGAAGTCAAGGCAAGGGCTTTGTGGTGACCTCGGGTACAGGGTCAGGAAAATCCTTGACTTTTCTAGGCACCATTTTTAACCGGCTCCTCCAAAATCCTGCCCTGCCTGGGATTCAAGCTGTCATTGTCTACCCCATGAACGCCCTGATCAACTCCCAATATCAAGAAATTGTGGGTTATGCGGCCAGTTACAAAAAGGAAACCGGAAAGGATTTTCCCCTTTCCTTTGCCCAATATACGGGGCAAGAAAGCTCTGAAGAAAAAGCCCGGGTCAAGGAATCCAGGCCCCAAATCCTGTTGACCAACTACATGATGCTCGAGCTCCTTTTGACCCGGCATCAAGAATCCGAATTGCGGCAAGCGATTTTTGCCAACCTCCAGTTCTTGGTTTATGATGAAATGCACACCTTCCGTGGCCGTCAAGGCTCCGATGTGGCCATTTTAAATCGGCGAATTCAATCCAGCTGTCGCAACAAGGTTTGCTGCATTGGAACCTCTGCCACCATGGTGAGCACAGGAACCGCAGAAGAGCAGAGGGGAACCGTAGCCCGAGTTGCCTCCAAGTTTTTTGGATGCCACTTTGAGCCAACACAAGTGGTTCAAGAGGTTCTGGTACAATCATTCCAGCCGGTATCGCAATTACCAAGTGCAGCCTCCATTCGCCAGGCCTTGCTCGCAGGGATTCCCTTGGATTCTTTGGACGAAGCCGCTTTGTGCGCCCATCCTCTCGCACTGTGGGTCGAAAACGCCATTGCCATTGAAAGTATCTCTGGGGATTTGAAACGGCGCAAACCGGTTGAATTGCAAACCATGTCTGTGGCACTCACCCAATACATCGCAGGTGATCTTGACACGAACCGGCAACAACTACAAAACCTTTTATTCTGGATCAATGGTGTCAATAGCAACAAGGTCAACAAGAAAAAGTCCTTCCTGCCTTTCAAGCTCCACCAGTTCATTTCTCAGACTGGGTTTGTCTATGCGACCCTGAGTCCCAAGCATCCTCAAATCACCTTGGAGCCCGGGCGGCAAATCACGGTGGACGATGAAGTTCAAAATCTTTACCCCATGGTATTTAGCCGTTCCACGGGAGCCGAATTTTTCAGCATTTCTCTGGATAAAATTCAAAAGAGGATACAGCCCCGCCAGCAAGATGACAAATCCCAATCCGCCACGCAGGAGGCCGGATATCTTTTGCCGGACCGTTCCTGGTGGTGCGAAGAGGAGGATTGGGAAAATCTTCCCGATAGCTGGTGCAAGGTCAAGGGAGAAAAGCGGGAGCCGACCGACGACGCAAAAAAAAATAAGCTTCCCTGCAAAATTTGGTATGATGACAACGGCATATATTCCATCGATCGGCAAGCAGATCTGAAGAACGAAGGCTGGTTTATCCCCTACCCTCTTGCGATTGATCCATCCAGTGGTGAAGTATTTTCCAAGCGGGTACGCGAGGGCAACAAACTGGGGCGTATGGGCAGCGGAGGCCGCTCCACCTCCACAACAGTTCTATCCCTTGCGGTATTGCAAGCCCAGGCTCGCGCGGGGATCGAGGCCAAAGCCCAAAAGCTGATGAGCTTTACCGACAATCGCCAAGATGCCGCGTTGCAATCCGGGCATTTCAATGACTTCTACCAGGTCGTTCGCCTGCGTGCCGCCTTGCGCATGGCATTGCAGGCCACCGGAACCTTGGAATACCAAAAGATCAGCCGAGCGGTATTGCAGGAATTAGGCTTACAACAGGAGCAGTATTCACGCAACCCGGGAACCTTCCCGGCGGCGATCCAGGACAACGAAAAAGCATTGAACCATTATGTCATGTATCGCCTGCTCGAAGACCTGGAACGCAGCTGGCGGGTTACTCTCCCCAATTTGGAACAATGCGCTCTTCTGGGTGTGGAATACAAGAACCTCCAGGTGAATGCGGCCTATGAGCAAGGCTGGAAGACTATTCCCCTTTTAGCCAGTATGACCGTAAACCAGCGCTTGGAATTCCTCTCCGAGGTTTTGCAGTACATTCGCAAGGGTTTTGCCATCCATAGCCAGGAGTATTTGAACCCCAAGGCTCGGGAAGAGAACCACAAGCTGATGCGCGAAAAGCTTCTGGCAGACTGGTGCTTTGCGGACATGGAGGACTTGCCGCAAGAAAAGATCTTGCGCATCGAACCCCTGGCACGAGGCTTTGGCGACCAGGCCCTTTCGGGTGGTCGGAATTCCATGCTGGGCAAGTACATCAACAAATGGTCCGTTCAGCTCCATGGGGCCAAAGTCTCCAAGGATGAATACCCTGAAGTGGCACATGGGATTTTGGATGCCATGGTAAATGCAGGTCTCTTGATTTCAAATACCCGAGTCAAGAAGGCTGATGGTGGCACCACTACGGTGTATCAAATTCCTATTGATTCCTTGATTTGGAAACTGGGAGATGGCATCCATCTTTCCGCAGATTCCGTTCGTAAAAAGGGAACCAAGGACTTTGAAAGGACGGTCAATCCCTATTTCAAGAGCCTTTATGAATCGGATTTCAAGGCCTTTACCAAAAAGGTGGAATGCCCAGATGCCAATGGCGAAATGCATTTGGTTATCCGCGATTTCTATGGTGCGGAGCATACCGGCCAGTTGAACAACGGGCAACGCCAGAATCGGGAACGGAAATTCCGGGCAGGTGCTCTGTCCGCCCTGTTCTGCTCCCCCACCATGGAGCTAGGAATTGATATTTCGAGCGTCAATGTGGTGCACATGCGCAATGTGCCACCCAATGCGTCCAATTACGCACAACGTAGCGGTCGCGCCGGCCGTAGTGGCGAGGCGGCTTTGGTCCTGGTAAACTGCTCCAATTATAGCCCCCATGATAGCCATTACTTCCAACACAAACAGGACATGGTGGCCGGAATAGTGACCGAGCCACGCATCGACCTGCTGAACCAGGAGCTGCTCCTCTCGCACCTGCATTCCATGGCCCTAGGCATGGCCTCGATCAGTGAAATTCAAAATTCCCTATACGAGATGGTATTTGATGAGAATGGTGACACTTTACCTCTCAAAACCTCGATTCTGGAAAAGCTGAACCTAAGCCCCGGCCAGCAAAAAGAACTGAAAGACAAGTTCCAATCCATGTGCTCCGATTTTTGGGACGAGCTCAATGGCGAATGGTGGTTTACCCAGGAATGGCTTAATGCGGCCGTCGCGAACGTTGGTCATTCCCTCGACAAAGCCATGGACCGGTTCCGCACCATGTACCGCAATGCCAATCTCGAAATCTGCGAAGCGACCGAGGTGATCAACCTTGGGCATTACAAGAAAGATTCACAGGAATGGAAGGATGCCAGGTCACGGTTATTCCAGGGCGAACGCCAACGCTCCAGCCTTAAAAACGATGGCCAGGGTGGTTCCATGTCCGAGTTCTACCCCTACCGCTACTTGGCTTCCGAAGGATTCCTTCCGGGTTACAACTTCACCCGCCTGCCTATCCGCGCCTTTATCACCGATGGCGATGGTGGTGAATTTATCTCCAGACCCCGGGCGATTGCCCTGCGCGAATTTGGTCCCCGCAATGTCATTTATCACAATGGCGCCAAGCATACCGTTCGCAGACTGGTGAAGCCCAATTTGGATCGGGAATACCGCCAGGCCAAGGTCAGCCTGGATTCGGGTTACTTTTTGGAAGGCGATGAATTCACCGCCGAGGTTTGCCCATTCACCCAGGCAAGCCTTGCCACCGAAGGCGATTCCCTGGTCATCAGTGACCTGGTGGAAATGTGCGAAAGCGAAACCCGCCCCGATCTGCGCATCGGATGTGAGGAGGAAGAACGCCTCAGCCAAGGCTACGACGTCAAAACCTATTTTAGCGTCCCGGATGGAATGGCCAAAGTGCGTCGCACCCATGTGTTACAAGGAGGTGACGAGCTTTTGCACTTGAGCTTTATACCCGCTGCAAAACTGGTGCAGGTGAACCACAAATGGAAATCCCACCAGGAAGAAGGCTTCCTCATTGGGGAGCGCTCTGGCTTCTGGAAAAATCAGCGTAAAAAAGAGGACGAAAAAGATCCAAAAGCAGAAACGGTCCGCGCGATTAAACTCTACACCTACGACTGGGCGGACTCCCTGTTCATCGAGCCCGTGCGGGCACTGGGCTTGGACCGCAATGGCGTCATTACCCTGATGTATGCGATCAAACGGGCGATTGAGCTCCACTTCCAGGTCGAGGGCAATGAAATCGGCGCCTGCGTATTGGGCAAGGAAGACAGTCCCAATATATTCCTCTACGAATCGTCCCAGGGTTCACTGGGTGTGCTTGCTCAGTTCAGTCGCAATGTGGATGCGTTCCGGAGCGTGGTGCAAAAGGCAATAGAGGTCTGCAACTTTGGCGATGCGAGCTACAAAGAAAGCGCATCTTACCATGACCTATTGAGCTACTACAATCAACGGGACCATGGTCGCATTGACCGCTTTTTGATTCAAGAAGCCTTGCAAACTTTGGCAACCTCCCAAGTCGAATTGATGGGCGGAGTACAGGGGGATTACGAAGGTCAGTACCAGCATTTATTGAGCGCCATGGACCATAATAGCTCCACCGAAAAGAAATTCCTGGATTACCTGCATTCCCAAGGTCTGCAGCTGCCTGATTCCGCACAAAAGAATGTGGAAGACATGTACTGCCAGCCCGACTTCTGGTACAAAGAATCCCGGTGCTGGATCTTCTGCGACGGCACGCCCCACGATGACCTGGAAATCCGCAAACGGGACCAGTTGCAGCGCGAGTCCTTACGCGCCCGTGGCGACCAGGTCTGGGTCTATTATTACAAGGATGATTTGGCGACTGTGATTGCCCGTCGTCCCGACATTTTCAGCAAGGTGCGCAAATGAGTTCAGCTCCTGTTTCTCCCGAAGCATTCCGACCCGGTTCCCTAGTGCGCGTGCGCAATCGCGACTGGATCGTTCTGCCCACTACCAATCCGGATTTGCTCCGCCTGCGCCCCTTGGGCGGGTCCCTCGAAGATGAAACGGGAATCTATTTGCCCCTGGGACTGGACGACCCACGTTCTTCGGAGTTCAACCAGGATCGCCCCATTCGCATGGAGGACTTGGGAGATCTGGATTCGGTGCGCATGTTGCGCGATGCTTCAAGGCTTGCCTTCCGCAATGCTGCCGGGCCCTTCCGTTGTTTAGGCAAGCTGTCGTTTCGGCCACGCAGTTACCAGATGGTGCCTTTGATCATGGCTTTACGCCAAAGTGAACCGGTTCGCCTTTTGCTTGCAGACGATGTGGGCGTAGGTAAAACCGTCGAAGCCTTGCTGATCCTCAAGGAATTGCTCGAGCGCAACGAGATCAAGCGTTTTGCCGTGGTGTGCCCTCCGCACCTTTGTGAACAATGGCAGACCGAGCTCAAAGAAAAATTCAGCATTGATGCCGTGATCATTCGTTCCAATACCCAGGCCCGGTTGGACCGCGAGATTCAAGGCGACCAGAGCGTTTTTGAATACTACCGCTATCAGGTGATTTCCATCGATTACATCAAACAAGAGAATCGCCACGGAACCTTTGTACAAGAGGCTCCGGAGTTCGTGATCGTCGATGAAGCCCATACTTGCACAGTCAGCGATTCGGCAAATACCAATCAACAGATGCGCTATCACCTGCTGCAAGAGCTGAGCAAGAAGACCAAACAACATTTGATCCTTTTGACCGCGACCCCCCATAGTGGTAAAAAAGGCGAATTCCAAAGCCTGCTGGGCCTTGTGAAGCCTGAGTTTGCGGCCCAAGACTTAAGCAATGCAACAGACAAGCACCGTGCCGAAGTAGCCAAACATTTTGTGCAACGCCGTCGCGCCGATGTAGAGAAATGGCTCGGTGAAAACACCATATTCCCCAAACGTGACACCAAAGAAATCGCCTACCAGCTGCATGCTGAATATGGCGAAATCTTCCGGGACCTGCGCTTATTCCTCAAGAAATTACTGGATCGCGAACAAGAGGGCAACCGCAAACGCATCCATGTGTGGTCTACCCTGGGCCTATTGCGTGGAGTCATGTCTAGTCCCGCCCATGGCGTTCGCATGCTCGAAAACCGCGTGGTCAAACGGGCACAAAAAGAACTCGCCGAGGTAGGCTCTGCAGGCGTATACGACGGTGACTTTGAAATGGAGCGCGACACCGGCCCGGACGAAGTTCTCGACCAGGTCGACTGGAATCAAGCTGAAATCGCCACCCTGCGCAAGTTTGCCGAGAAGCTCGCACGCCTAGAGGGCACTGACAAAGACGCCAAAGCCAATGCCCTGGTGGAAGTGATGAAATCTTGGCTCAAGGACGGAGCCCAAACTGTCATATTCTGTCGCTACATCGCCACCGCCCAATATGTGGGACGTTTTCTGCAAGAGGCATTTGGCAAGCGCAAAGGTTTGAATATTCAGGTGGTCACCAGCGAAGACCCGGACGAAGTTCGCAAACAACGCATCGACGATATGCGCATCGGAACATTGCGGATATTGGTTGCCACGGATTGCCTGAGCGAAGGCATCAATTTGCAAGGGTTGTTCAATTCCGTTTTGCACTATGACTTGCCCTGGAACCCCAACCGTTTAGAGCAACGCGAAGGCCGCGTAGACCGCTATGGTCAATTGGCTCCTGTGGTACGGACCTGGATGCTGCTGGGTAAGGATAATCCCCTCGATCAGGCCGTGTTCAATGTGCTGATCACCAAGGTGCGCGAAATCCGTGCGAGCATTGGTATTGCAATCCCTTTTGCGGAGAACAACAAGAGCTTCATGGAGGCCTTGGAAGAGGCGATTGAACGCGATTCCGCCGTGCAAATGGACCTGTTGCAGGAGTTGTTGCATTCCAGTAAAATTGATGCGGCGACCACCGAGCTCAACGATGCTGCCGAACGCGAAAAAGCCAGCCGTAGCCGCTTTGCCCAACACGCCATCAAAGCCCAAGAAATCGAACAGGACTTGCAACTTTGCGACCAGGCCATTGGTGACCCGGCCGTGGTAGAATCCTTTGTGCGCAGGGCCTTGCCTCGCTACATGGGTACTCAGATCACCGCCGATGACCATGGCTATGTGCTCTACACTCAAAATCTCCCCAAAATTTTGCGGGCAAGTTTACCCGTGGGCGATGCGCTTAAAGTCTGCTTTGAGTCCCCCGCCCCAGAGGGCTACCTGTACTTAGGGCGCAACCATGTATTTGTGGAGCAGTTGTGTCAGTATTTAATGGCGAACACGCTTGATGGGGATCTGAACCATGGCCCCGCCCGTGCTGCCGTAATCCGCTGTGCCGAGGTAAACGAACGCCATGTGATCTGCCTGTTTCGGGTGCGCAATGTGATCCAGTCCATCGCCCGTGGCAATCAAATGGTAGCCGAAGAAATGTTGCTTTGGGGTTGGAAGGGCGCGACCCCACAAATCGAGAACGAACTAGGCACTTTGGAAATTGAGACTTTGCTTGAAAAAGTCCGCCCTACCGAGAATCTGCCCCGCGAAGCACGTTGGTTCGGCCATCTGGAGCCCGTGGTGCAGTCCATTGACGCCATTGAAGGACGACGCAATGCCGTGGCCCTGGAACGCGCACAAGCTTTGATTGATGCCCACGAACGCTTCCGCAAAGCCTTGGGCAAAGGCGGCAACTACATTCCCGTCGAACCCATTCTGCCCATGGACCTGATGGGCGTGTATGTGCTGTTGCCTTCCGGGGGTGCGGTATGAAGAATTTAGAAGCTGCACAATTGCATTCAATCATCGCGAAAGGCGAAGGGCAATTGGTAGAGTTCAAGCGCAAGTTCACCGATGGGATCGCTAAGGGCATGGTTGCCTTTGCGAATAGTTCGGGAGGTCAGATTCTAATTGGTGTAGATGACGATCATTCCATCGTACCTGTTTTTGACAGCAACGCCCTACGAGCGCAAATCCGTGACCTTGCAGATAATTGTGATCCGCCCATTTCCTTTGATTTAGCAATCGTGGTAGGCGTCTGTGTAGTTTATGTGTATGAGGGAACCCAAAAACCCTATTCTTGCAAAGATGGGTATTATAGACGCAATGGGGCAAGTTCGCGAAAAATGAAACGTGACGAACTGATTCAAATGTTGCATCAAAGTGCCGTGGTCAGTTTCGAAGAAACCTTATGCCCCGAACTTTCTTTGAAAATGCTGGATCCACAGCTGCTACGTGATTTAAAGCATCGGTGCATTAAGCAAAACGACATGTCTGATTCTGACTTTTTGGTGAATCTAGGTTTTGCCGTACCAGGACCAGAATCATTGCGTTTTCGTCAGGTGGCCGCCCTATTTCTGATGAGAGAACCCCACATGCTTTTGCCCCAAGTGGGCATCCAATGCCTGTGGTTTGCAGGCAAAGAACGCGTCGAAATTTTGGACCAAAAAGAATTCCGCTCGGGTCTCGTCGTGTCGATTGAAGGTGCCATGCATTGGCTTGTAAACCATATGGACCGAGCAATAAAGGTCCAACCAAACCAGCTCGAGCATCAAGTAATTTCGGAGTTTCCAACAGAGGCTTTACGCGAGCTGCTGATTAACGCAGTCGTTCATCGCGACTATCATGTTCGTGGTGCCATGATTCAGGTATGTCTGTTTGCAGACCGTTTAGAAATAGTCAATCCTGGAGGGCTTGTCGCACATCTTCAAGCTGAGGACTTTGGAAAGTTGAGCGCATCACGAAATCCCTTGCTTCGTGAGATTTTTCATCGAATGCACTGGATTGAGCGAGCAGGGAGTGGAATTCCCCGGGTAAACGCCCTGTTCACTCAAGGCGGGCTTGTTGCGCCCACATTTTCGTTTGCCGGGTGTTTTCAAGTGACAGCCCGTCGGATTGCGCTTCCTGTAGGGGGTGACCCAGTAAAAATGAGTGAAATAATGGGGGGTGACCCAGTAAATATTGGCGAAATTGAGGAGGGTGACCCAGTAAGCACTACTTATTGGGAGGGGGATGACCCAGTAAATGATGCGGAGCTTCGCAAGGGCTGGCTCCTGCATTTGATCTCTAAAAAGCGTGTCCGTCGACGCCCTGATGCTATGGAAATTCTGCAGATTTCCGATGTTACTGCCAAACGATACCTGCAAGATCTGACCTCGCGGGGGTACATTCACTTTCAAGGCGCACCCCGCACCGGTGGGTACGAACTCACCCTCGTAGGCCAAGAGCAATTGGAAACCATACCATGAAATTTCAAGACCTTGTGCAAAATATCCAGACCGTAGACGATCTGTTTTTCGAAAGCGCCTTTCGAGCTGTAAACCGCTTGACTCTTTTCCGTAATTGGACTGTGGGTTACTATCTGGTGGAGTTCGAACAGCAGGGTGAAGACCGAGCTGCCTATGGTGAGCGCTTATTGGAAAATATCTCCGAAAGCCTTAAAAATAAAGGGATTCGAGGTTTTTCACTGCGAAATTTGAGAAATTTTAGATCCGTATATCAAGCTTATCCACAGATTCGGCAATTGATTTCTACCGAATTCAAGCTCCCGGATTGGGGAACTGAAATTCGGCAATTGCCAATTGCCGAATTCAAGCGCATCGAGAAATTGCTTCAACATTGTGGTTATACCCATCTTCTGCAATTGACTCTAGTGGAGGATCCAGTAAAGAGAAACTGGTACGAAGAACAGTCATGCAAAGGACATTGGACCGTCGAAGATTTGAAGCGGCAAATCCATAGTTTGGTCTATGATCGCGGGGGAAAGGACAATCAAATCAAACTGCCAGTGGGCGGAAAATGGGTGGAATCACCTTTCAGTGAACCTCAGGTTTTTGAGTTTATGCGCATGGGAGAACTCTCGGGAATCAGCGAAAACGACCTCGAAAAATCCTTGCTTGACCACCTGCAATCCTTTATGCTCGAACTCGGCCATGGTTTCTGCTTTGAAGCCCGCCAGCAAAGGATTTCCATAGACGGTGAGCATGACCGCATCGACCTGGTGTTCTACAACCGCATCCTGAAATGCCATGTGCTGATTGAACTCAAGGTGCGCGAGTTTAAGCACGGTGATGCCGGGCAAATGAACTTTTACCTGAACTACTACAAAAACGAGGTGATGCAACCAGGGGACAATCCTCCCATTGGTCTGTTGCTTTGCACCCATAAGAACCATACCAAAGTCGAATACGCCACCGCAGGGCTTGATTCGCAAATGTTCGTTTCCAAATACCAACTGGTTCTGCCCAAGCTCGAAGACTTGGAACGGCTCATTGATGCCGACCGACTACGCATCGAGAGCCAGCAGAATGAGGCTACGCCATGAAATTCTCGACCATCCGCATCGAAGGCTCCATCCTTTCCCCCGATTTGCTCGACAAGATTAGCCTAGGCGAACTTGCCCACCAGAAGCCCGCAGACTTTGGTCTGCAAGCCACCAGTAAAGTCAAAGACGAGATTGCCATTGCCTGGGCCGATGCGCAAGGCCTGTGGGGAATTTTCAAACGCCAACGCGACCGGTACCTAGCAGGGCAAGGCCGCAAGGACAGCTCGACCACCCTGACCCGCACCCATTGGATGGTGCCCCTGTTGCAGTTGCTGGGCTACGACTTGGAATGGCAGAAAGAAGGCACCGAGGTGCAGAGCAAGAACTACGCGATCAGCCACCGCGCCACCAACCGCGACGGCTTTCCCGTGCATATTATGGGCTTTGAAGATAGCCTCGACAAGAAGCGTGCCGACAGTGGCCCACGCATGAGCCCTCATGGACTCATTCAAGAATACCTGAACCTCACCGAACACTTGTATGCAATCGTCACCAACGGATTGCAGTTGCGCCTCTTGCGCGATAGCTCACGCCTGGTGAAACTGAGCTACCTGGAATTTGATTTGGAGCGCATGTTCGACGAAGAACAGTTCGCCGACTTTGCCCTGCTCTACCGCCTGTTGCATGTGAGCCGCATGCCGCACAAAGAAGCAGAAGGCGCCCAGAGCATTATCGAGGGTTACCATCAAGATAGTTTGGATGATGGCACGCGCATTCGTAACCAGCTCGCAAGTGCGGTCAAGCATTGCATTGAGCTGTTGGGCCAAGGCTTTGTGGAACACCCCAAGAACGAAGCCCTGCGCGAAGAACTGCGTAGCGGTAGCCTAAAACCTGCGGACTACCTGCACACCCAGATGCAGCTCATTTACCGGATGTTGTTTTTAATGGTGATCGAAGAGCGCAATTTGATTTTTGCGCCCAGCACCCCGCGCGAACCCGTAGAAATCTATTACAAGTACTACAGCTTGCAGGCCTTGCGCCGTGCCAGCGAACGGCCCAGCTTTTTAGAGGAACGCCATAGCGACCTGTGGGCCCAGCTGCGCCAGACCTTCGCACTCTTTGCCGATGGCAGCAAGGGCAAGGCATTGGGCCTGCCACCGCTGGGTGGTGAACTGTTTGCAGGCGCGAGTTTGCGACGGCTCGAAAGTGCCGAGCTCAGCAATGCGGTGCTTTTAGGAGCCCTGCGTGCCCTGAGTTCCTTTTACGATGACAAGACCCGCCAGACTATTCGCGTGAACTACGCGCATCTGAATGTGGAAGAATTCGGCTCGGTCTATGAGAGCCTGCTTGACTATGATGCCTGCATTGAGCCCGATGGCCACGGCCTGCGCTTTAGCCTGCAAAAAGGCGACGAGCGCTCAAGCAGCGGTTCGCATTACACGCCCGACGAACTGGTGACCCCGCTCATTAAGCATAGCCTGGATTATATCATTGAGGATAGGTTGCAGAAAGCTAAGGATTGGGGATTAGGTGTTAGGAATTGGGGATTAGGGAATAGGGAGAATCAAAATGATAAAGTCGTACCAGGATCTAATCGTGTGGCAGGAAGGAATGAATTTGGCGGAAAGTTGTTATCGACTGACGCGAGCATTTCCAAAAGCGGAACTGTACGGAATGAGCTCTCAAATACAGCGAGCTGCAGTTTCAGTGCCGGCGAATATAGCGGAGGGTTGGGGCCGTGGCACGACAGCACAATATCGACAATTTCTTCAAATCTCACAGGGCAGCCTAAAGGAACTGGAAACACACCTGATTCTTTGTCAGAGGGTGGGTCTAGCAACGGAGATGGAAATTACTCCCATGCTTCAGAAAAGCATAGCGGTGGAAAAAATGCTTACATCCCTATATGGGTCGTTAGGGCGGAAAATAAGCGGAAAGACTCCAACCCCCAATCCCTAAACCCTACTCCCTATTCCCCAATCCCTTTCCCCCTCCTTGCCGAAGAAGCTCTCCTCGATATTAAAGTCTGCGACCCCGCCTGCGGAAGCGGTCACATATTGCTCAATGCCGCGCGACGCCTGGCCCATGAGGTGGCACGTATACGCACAAACGAAGACCAACCCAGCCCCGCGAGTTTTCGCGCTGCGGTACGCGATGTGATCCGCCATTGCATTTATGGAGTCGACAAGAACCCGCTGGCAGTGGAGCTCTGCAAAGTGGCCCTGTGGCTCGAAGCCCATAACCCCGGCGAGCCTCTGCACTTTTTGGACCATCATATCAAATGCGGCGATGCCATTGTGGGCCTGGCACGCCCCGCAGAGCTCGAACGCGGCATTGACGAAGCCACTTACGCCAAAGCCTTGCCCGGCGACGACAAAGAGGTGCTGAAGGCCCTACGCGCCCGCAACAACCAGGAGCGCAAACGCTGGCAGGTGGAAACCGAAGCCAAGCCCACCAACCTGTTTGGCACGGGTGTGGAAAGCCTAGGCAAAACCATGCAAAGCGTGATCGCCATGCCCGAGGCAAGCCCTGCTGAAACTTTTGCCAAGCAACAGGCCTACCAGCAACTACTCGATGGCCCTGCCTACCTGAACCTGCGCATTCTGTGCGACCTGCAAATTGCCCCGTGGTTTCTGCCCCGCGACGAAGCCCACAAGAAGTACCTGGTGAGCGATGGCGATTACCGGCGTGAGCTCGAAAGCCACAGTCACTTGGCCAAGGATGTGACCGGAAAAGCCTGGGCTCTAGGCGATAAAAACAAGTTTTTCCATTGGTTCCTGGAGTTCCCCGAGGTTTTTGCCAGCAAGGATGGCGGGTTTGACTGCATTTTGGGGAATCCGCCGTTTTTGGGGTGGAAGGGATTGAGTGGTGCATTTGGTGATGACTACTTACTCTATCTTTCGACGGCATATGCACCTGCGGGTGCAATTGATTTGGTTGGGTACTTCTTCCGTCGGGCCTTTGATTTGCTACGTGCGGGTGGATACCAAGGCTTAATTTCCACTAATACAATTGCCCAAGGGGGAACTCGTGAAGGTGGCCTTGAGGTGATTGAAAAACAAGGTGGTACAATTATTCACGCTGTGCGTTCAATGCGTTGGCCCGGAGTTGCCGCGGTTCAAGTTTCATTAGTGAATTTGCACAAAGGAACTTGGCAGGGAAAGTTGGTTCTCGACAATCATGAAGTGAAAAATTTGACATCATACTTGGATGATAGCGCGAACCTCGGAACTCCCTTTTCATTAATTCAGAATGATAGTCAAGCATTTATTGGTTCCGTCGTTCTTGGAACAGGGTTTGTCCTCGAGCCTGAAAAGGCACGCGCACTGATTGCCAAAGACCCTCGCAATCAAGATGTTCTGCTCCCTTATCTGAATGGTGAAGACCTCAATAGTCGCCCTGACCAAAGCCCAAGCCGTTGGGTGATAAACTTCTTTGATTGGTCTGAGGAAAAGGCGAGGACATATCCGGATTGTTTTGCCATTGTGGAAGAAAAAGTAAAGCCTCAGAGAGATTTAGTAAACCGCAATGTGTACAGAATTCGTTGGTGGCAGTTTGGAGAAAGATGCCCCAAGCTCTATATGAACATTGCGGGAATGGAACGTGTGTTGGCATTAACCATCGTATCAAAAACACATGCACCCGCATACGTAACTACTGGTACCGTATTTGCGCATCGAGTTGTTGTATTTTCAAATAATCAATCTGCCTTCTATTCTGTACTCCAAAGTGCATTTCATAACGAATGGGCCTGGAAATATTCCTCGACAATGAAGTCCGATAGAAACTACAGTCCCTCCGACTGTTTCGTTACCTTCCCCTTCCCCCCACTCGCCAATTCCCAATCCCTAACCCCCATTTCTTCCTCCTACCACACCCACCGCTCCTTCCTCAACAAATCCCTCAACCTCGGCCTCACCGACCTCTACAACCAATTCCACAATCGCGAACTCCGTGCCTATACGCCCGCCGAACTTTCCGAAATGGAATCCTTGGGTTCCGCCGAATTCCAAAAGCGCTTTGGCAAAGACACCTGGAATCTGTTCAAGCATCTGCGCGGTCAGGTAGCGGCACCCGCCCTCAATAACGCTGTGGCAGGCATTCTGGAGCTCCGTCGCCTTCATGTGGCCATGGACAACGCAGTACTCGCTGCCTATGGCTGGACCGACTTGAACCTCGCCCACGATTTCTACGAAGTGGACTACTTGCCCGAAAATGACCGTGTGCGGTTTACCATAGAACCCAGCGTCAGGAAAGAGATATTAAAGCGGTTGCTGTTGTTGAACCACCAGTACCATCAGGAAGAGATGACGCAAGGCTTGGTGGATGCCGAGGGCAAGGCGATTAAGGCGAAGGCAGGGAAAGGTGGGAAGAAGGCTAAGGTTGTGGAAGGGATAATTGGGATGGATTTGGAATGAAGTTAGGAGAACTCGAATATCCCTATGAGCTCATTCAGGCATTCCGAAAAGGGAACGTCGTTGTTTTCGCGGGCGCTGGAATATCACTAAAAGCTGGTTTTGAAGATTTTAAAAACCTTGCAATCCATGTGCTAAACAAGTCCGAAACAGAGCTCAATGGCCAGCAAATTGAAATCGAATTTGGAACCGCAAAGCGTTCTGGAGTCGATGTCCATGATGCCGTCAGATCCAGATTCAATAGAACGATTCCAACCACCTTAGAAAACCATAAAATCCTTGCCAATTTATTCGTTGATCAACCGTTACGTATTGTCACCACAAATTTTGATGATCTGCTGAGTCAAATTACCCCAGGTACCAAGGAATATGTTGCACCCGCATTACCTGATGGAGTTAGCGCTTGGAATGGAATAGTTTACTTGCACGGCAAAGCAAGTGACCCCACAAGCCAATTAGTCCTAACCGATGAGGATTTTGGGAATGCCTATTTACTTCGCCAGTATTGCCTGAGATTTTTGATCGATTTATTCCAAAATAATCATGTCTTGTTTTTGGGATATAGCATGAACGATGCGATTCCACAATACTTGAATCGTGCCATTGGGTACAACGCAACATTCAAGCGATGGGCACTTTGTGAAGATTCGGAATCAGAAAAATGGAAGTCACTTCAGTGCACCCCAATATCTTACCCCAACAAAACCCATGAACAATTATGGGATTCATTATCACATTTCGGAACGCTTCTATCGCGAGGGGCAAAAGGTCTCTCGGACCACTGGGAATTGATTCTAAAACAGCCCGCACATCATGCAACCAGCGATGATTTTGATGGATTCCTTTTCGAGTTTCATCAACAAATAGGCTTATCCCATTTACTCAAAGAACCCAGAAATATTTCTTGGCTTAAAGCTATTACAGAAAGAGGGCATCTCCGTTGGGTAACCCAGGCAGAGATTGCACCACCGAATCATGACGGGCAATGGATGTCGAGGTGTGCTGTTTGGGTGGCGAGTTATTTCCGAAAAGAAACATTCAAAGACTTGCAATATATTTTGATAAGCCCCAATGGCTTTTTGCACCCTTATGTGGTTCAACAACTCACCTGGATGCTGCACAGTAAGAATAGCCAGTTTTCGGAAGAAGAAATCTTTCAAGCATTTGCATGGCTGCAAACGAAACCATTAAATCAGAACCATAGAGATTGGGCCATGCTTTGTCATGAATTAATTTTCCGTTACCCTGAAAATCTACTTGTTTGGAGGGTGTTCAAATCCCTTCTCCAAGTGCAAGTTCATGAGGAGTGGAAGCATAAAGATTATGATCGAAGCAAGCCCAGGGAGTCCCAGCTCGATTGGAAAATTGGCTATGACGATGAATACCACCTGGCAGAATCATGGAAATTGATCAAACCATTGGCAACAAAGGATCCAGAAAATGCATTGCTCTTTTTCGAGGGAATACTCCGAGAATATTTAGCCCACACAAAATCAATTAATAGACCGTCTATCGCATCAGATGGCGACTTGAATTATTGGCTCTTCCGACTTTGCTGTGGGTGAATTGACCGATTATAACACCCAAAACCCCTTGCTACAGCTATAGCCAAGCCTGTTTGAAGTAATGCATATTTCGGTAATGGTCACAAAACAGGTTTCCGCACATGAAACGCGGTA
>CAIRAY010000017.1 GCA_903876665.1 uncultured Fibrobacterota bacterium
CTGGGGGACGTCGTGATTGGCCTTTGGCAATCACGTACTATGGGGCTCGAATACATGGAATCCTCTGGCCTGGGCTGGGGGACGTCGTGATTGGCCTTTGGCAATCACGTACTATGGGGCTCGAATACATGGAATCCTCTGACATTGGCTCGGGGACGTCGTGATTGGCCTTTGGCAATCACGTACTATGGGGCTTGAATACATGGAATCCTCTGGGCTTTGGCCGGGGGATTTTTTTGTTGGGGTTGCGGCTGATTTCGCGGATTAGGGGGCTGAGTAGGGTGGCGGGGGCTCTGCGACATGCGTTTGCGGGCTTTCCCCGAAAGTGAGTTCGTAGAGGTATTCGGGAGCGAGGTCTGCGCCGTTGTTCCAGGTAATGGTTTCTAGGGTGTCGGACAGTTTTCCCGTGCGAAACAATTCTGGGTTGCGAAGTGGTTCAAACATGGGGCCCCAGAGGGTGGCCTCCAAATCGGCAACGCCTTTTCGAGCATCGCTGAATTCGATTTGGTATTTATAATCCGTCAGGTATTGAACAGATGTTACATGGATGAACATAACCTAACCTGCTGGCATGTCCTTGGGAACGCTGATCCAAAATGTGCATCCTTGGCCAATTCCTGCGGACTCCATTTTGATGGAACCCTTGTGCAGCTCGACAATACGTTGTACGAGAGCTAGGCCGATTCCGGACCCCTCGGACTTGGGATTGAGTTTGTGGAAAAGATTAAAGAGGCCACTCTGGTTTTCCGCTGCCACGCCAATGCCGTTGTCTTTCACAAAAATGTTCCAATGGGAAGCTGTTTCTTCATTCCCGACATCAATAATTGATGGGGGCAAAGGGTTGCGGAATTTAATGGCGTTCTCAATGAGATTCTGAAACAACTCGTGCAATAGAATGGGGTAGCCGAATATCGTGGGGAGGTTTTCGGATATGTTTATAGTCATGTCATGTATCGACAAAGAGCCTTTCAGCGAGGTCCTTACATCGTCAAGGACGCGACTCAGGGGAACTGGCTCCAGGTCCATGCTGCCTTGGCCAAGTCGGGCATACTTGAGCAAGCATTCGATCATCTCTGACATTCGTGAGGAGCCTTTTTGGATTTGCTGTGTCGATTTTAGGACTTTTTCGAGGTCGTTGTGGGAAAGACCTTCTGTGATTTCCTCTGCGAACATCATGATGGTTAGTAGTGGACCCTTGAGGTCATGGGAGACCATGTAGGAAAACCGATTGAGCGCTTCATTTTTGTGTTCTAGTTCCGCCAAGAGGCGCAAAAGCTCCAGATCCGCAGTTTTCCTTTCGGTGATGTCCTGCACAATTCCTACCATCCGAAGGGGTTTGCCTTTGGTATGGTTGCGGAGTTGACCAACGGCCCGGATCCAATGCTGCAGCCCATCTCCACGAAGGATTCGGCATTCAAAACTCAAGCTTCCAGGTTCCTGACAGGACAACTGGAATTTTTGCTCGACCATGATCCGGTCCTCAGGGAGAACATGATCCAGGAACATTTCGTATGTCCAGGTCGGTAGCAATTCCTTGTACCCGAAGATTTGATCATGCTTTAGCGATCGGATCACCGAATGATCCCCCAAGTCCAGATCCCAGATGCCGATCGATCCGGATTCCATGGCGAACTGCATTCGGTCCTGAGTCTCCTTAAGCTCATGTTCCAGCCGTTTGCGCTCGGTGATGTCCACAATTTGAGAAATGAAATGAAGCGGAGCGCCCTTTTCATCCCAAACCAGCGAGACCGCAAGCAGGACCCAGATGGTCTGGCCATCTTTGTGGAAGTATCGTTTTTCCATCTCATAGGTCTTTAGTTCGCCAGCAAGCATTTTCATCACAAACTCAAGGTCTGTGTTCAGATCGTCTGGATGGGTAATATCTTGAAATGTCTTACCGAGTAGTTCTTCCTCCGTGTAGCCCAGGAGGTCGCAGACCCGTTTGTTGACCTTGAGCCACTTCCCCTGTGGCGATACCAGGGCCATGCCGATCGCAGAGTGCTCGAAGGCGTTGCGAAAGCGGGATTCGCTCAGGCGTAGCGTCTCTTCGGCATGTTTACGGTCGGTGATGTCCTGCACCATGCCTCGCATTCCCACGATCTGCCCATCATGGAAAAGTGGTTTTCCGATGGCTCTGACCCAGCGAAGGTTCTTCTTTGCCGTAATGAGGCGAGCTTCGAAATCAAAGTTCGCCCCGGATTCAAGCGATAACTGGACAGCAGTGGTAACCTTGGGTTGGTCTTCGGGATGGTAAAAATGGATGGAATCAGCAACCGTCGGCGCTTGATCCTGGCTAAGCTCATAAATCTGGAACGTCTCCTCCGTCCAGGCGAGAGTATTGCCTATGTTGTCGATTTCCCAGCCACCCACATGGGCGATGCGGTTGGTTTCGCGAAATCTTTCCTCGTTCTCCAGTAACCTAGCCTCAAGCAACTTGCGCTCGGTGATATCCTCTCCGGAGCTCAGAGTGCCAATAATTGTTCCATTCTGGTCCCGCACATTCGCGTTGTGCCAGCGGATCAGATGGAGTGTGCCATCCCGGCAAACCACGTAATTCTCAAAATGCTCGAAGGGAGCTAGCTCGCCTGCCATAATGCTTCGGAATACGGGGAAGACGGATTGCATCCCCTCCGGCTGGGACAGGCAAGTTTGGAACCAGTTGCATCCAATAATTTCGTCTTCGGTGTAGCCGAGCAATTCGCGACCGGCACGATTCATCATGACGATGCAACCTTCGGAGTCCAGGGCAACCATGAATGTCTGGGTAAGCTCAAGGTATTGTTTGGCCGAAAGAAATGACCCAGGCTGAATATCTTGTTTGTTCATCGTGCATCCAAAAATTCTTTGACTCCGAAACCACATAGACAGTTACCTTCCGAGGGTGAAAAAAGCCTGCCCTGCATAGGTATCTGGTTCCTGTTCTTTTCAAATATTAGTCAATGTGTCTTGATTCAAACAGTCTGAAACAGGGCAAACGCATTAAAATGACATTTTATCAACTGCACCCCTTTTTCAGGGTTTTTTCACCCTCGCGCAAGCGGAGGGTCTAGGGAAAGAGGTTGTCTTTTGCCCTAGATCCCCGTGCCGGGGATGACATAGAAAAGCCTTTTGCCAATTGTTTTGGACCGTAGTGGGAGCAAATAAAAAACAATTCCCAGGACCGCAGTGATGTGAGATTTTTATTAAGGAGCGCCAGAGACGGTGCGGATATATTTAACTTGTTCCGTAAAAGGTGGTGTCTATGAAATTTCGAACTTGGGTTACCCCACTCACAGGCGGTGCGTTTTTTCTGATGGCGGTGACGGGTCTGTTGTTGTTTTTTGAATTGGGGAGTGTGGGGTTGGTGAAGGTTGCGCACGAATGGCTGAGCCTCGTCTTTGTGGGGGGCGCACTTTTTCACTTGATCTTCCACTTCAAGGCTTTCAAAAACCATTTGAAAAGCTTTCCGGGGCGAGTCCTGGTGTTTGGTTTTGTTGCGCTAACCTTAGTGACTCTGCTTCCCCTGGGGCATTCGGAAGAGAATGACGGCCCTTCTAGGGGCAATGTCCAAGCGATGCTTGCGGAGGCTCCTCTGGGTGTTCTGGCCCAGGTCGCCAAACGGCCTCTGGAGGAGGTGGTTGCCGATCTGTCGAGTGCCGGAATGGCTGGGCTCGATCCATTGCAAAGCCTTGCCCAGCAAGTAAAGCCCGGGGGCAAGTCGGTGAATGAATTGCTCGGCATTGTTCTGGCCAAGTCGCCGGTGCGGGAGACTGAGGAAGACGAAGAGGATGAGGATAAAGACTAACTGCATACAAATTACTGACGTTGTCACAGGTGTTGCGATGCGCAGATTGCTAAAGGATTGTGCCCGAATGGTGCGGTGATGCCCGTGCCGGGCATGACAAAGCAAGCCGGGCATGACAAAGCAAGCCGGGCATGACAAAACATGCCGGGCATGACAAAGCGGGCATGCATGGAACGAACTAGGGTTGTTTTGTAGTCTGCTAATCCAAGATTTTTATTTTCTCTAGGCCTTCGGCTGGCTTGGGGTAGGTAAGGTTCAGGCCTTCTAACGTCTCGAGCAAAATTTTTGCTACGACCACATCACGGACCCATTTGTGATTGGCGGGAACCACATGCCATGGTGCGTGTTTGGTTCCGCAGTGAGTAACAATATTCTCGAATTCTTCCATGTAGCGATTCCAAAGGACGCGCTCTTTGGTGTCGGCTAGCGAGAACTTCCAATGCTTGGAGGGGTCTGCCAGGCGTGATTCTAAGCGTCGCTTTTGTTCATCCTTGCTAATGTGGAGTAGAATTTTCACCACATGGACATTGTTTTCGGTCAAGTATTTTTCAAACTCGTTAATTTGTGCGTAACGAACTTTAGCAAGGTCCTTGGGAATGACGTCATGAACGCGTACCACCAGGACATCTTCGTAATGAGAACGATTGAACACTCCGATCATCCCTTTTGCGGGGACTTCCTTGTGAATGCGCCAAAGATAGTCGTGGGCCAGCTCTTCGGTACTGGGTGCCTTGAAGCTGGTGACTCGGACGCCTTGAGGATTCAGGTGTCCAAAGACACTGCGGATGGTACCGTCCTTGCCTCCGGTGTCGATGGCTTGCAATACCACGAGTACGGAATGCCTGGATTGTGCGTACAACATTTCTTGGAGTTCGGAAAGTCGCTTTTGCATTTTGGAAAGCATTTCCCGGGCCAGTTCTTTTTCTGGGATCTTGCAACGGTCATTGGGGTCTACCTCCTTGAGGTGGAACTCGCCGTTTTTTACAATGGGGTGTTTGCCAATTTTCTGCATGGATTTATCCCTTTCGAGGTGGGCGTCCGCGACGTTTCCCGGTGGGGTTTTTTGTCTTTTTCTCAAGCTTGTTCAGAGAGCCTGCGGGGCGTCCACGGCGCTTGCCGGTACTCTCCTTGGCCGGGACGATGGTCTTGGGTTCGTTCTGGGTCTGAAATTGTTTGGTCACTGTTTCTGGACGTTTGTCTGCAAAAGCAGCACTCAGCACATCTTGGAACCAGTCGGCGTAGTGCACCTTTACGCCTTGCCGAATGTAGTCGGGGAGCTTGACGAAGTCGCGCTCATTGGCTTTGGGGAGAATGAGCTCCATGACTTTTAGACGTTTAGCGGCAATGACTTTTTCCCGCACCCCACCAATGGGCAAGACTTTGCCGGTGAGGGTCAGTTCACCCGTCATGGCGAGTTTCCCCTTGATGGCCTTCCCGGTAGCAAGCGAATAGAGGGCAAGCGCCATGGTGATTCCCGCAGAAGGGCCGTCCTTGGGTGTGGCTCCTTCAGGAATGTGCAAGTGGATTAAATAGTTGTTGAAAAAGTGGACCGCAGACGGATCTTGGTCGCAAAGTAATTTGCGTGCAACCGAATAGGCGATTTGGGCCGATTCACCCATGGTCTCGCCAAGACGGCCAGTGGTTTTGAAGCCTCCCTTGGGGTTTTGCAAGGCGGTGGCTTCCATATAAAGCGTCGCACCGCCCATGGCGGTCCAGGCAAGGCCCAGGGCCACTCCGGGGACGCCCGCGTTGTAGAGCTCTTCTCCAATGAATTGGGGAAGGCCCAATAATTCCTGCAGGCTGGTGGTGTCCAAATTCAGCGAGGCGTCGTTGCCTTCCACCTGGCGGCGGGCAACCTTGCGGCAGATTTTCTTGATCTGGTTTTCGAGGCCTCGTACGCCGGCTTCCCGTGCGTATTGGTCGATCAGCTGGGACAGAGTTTTGTCGTTGCATTTGAGATCGCGAGGCTTTAATCCATGCTCCTTCAGCTGATTGGGAAGGAGATAGCGCTTGGCGATTTCCAGTTTTTCTTCCAGCACATAGCCCGAAAGATTGATGACTTCCATGCGGTCAAGAAGTGCGGCTGGGATGGTGTCGAGGGAATTGGCGGTGGTGATAAACAGAACTTTGGAAAGATCAAAGCGCACATCGAGATAATGATCTAAAAACTCCTTATTCTGCTCCGGGTCAAGGACTTCCAGAAGGGCCGCCGCCGGATCCCCTTGAAAACTCGTGGTCATTTTATCGATCTCATCCATCAAGATTACCGGATTGGAGCTCCCGGTTCGCTTGAGACTTTGAATGAGCTTGCCCGGCATGGCGCCAACGTAGGTGCGGCGGTGCCCCTTGATCTCGGCTTCATCGCGCATTCCGCCCACGGAGAAACGATAAAACTTACGCCCCAATGTGTCGGCGATGGAACGTCCGATGCTTGTTTTTCCCACACCGGGAGGCCCGACTAGGCAAAGAATCGTTCCTGTGAGGCTCCCCCGTTTTTGTACGGTGGCGATGAATTCTAAAATGCGATCTTTGACGTCATCAAGTCCAAAATGGCTGGCATCCAAAATTCCCTGCGCTTGCTTCAGGTCGAGATTGTCTGGGGTGGTGGTTCCCCAAGGGAGGTCAGCGAGCCAGGTCAGGTACGAGCGGACCAGCGGGTATTCGGCGCTAGCGGGTTCGAGCAAGGAGAGCTTTTGTAGCTCTTCTTTAGCGACTTTGCGGGCTTCTTCGCTGAGTGCGAGCTTGTCAAAGCGGGCCTGGAAGGATTCGATGTCCGTGGATTTTTCGTCCTTTTCAATTCCGAGTTCTTTTTTGATTACCTTGAGTTGTTCGCGCAGAAAGAAGTCTTTTTGATGGGCAGAAATCTTGTCATCAATTTGCGACTTGATTTGTTGCTGGAGTTTCTGCAAATCGATTTCTTCGCTCAGCAATTGCAGAACTTTTTTGGCCCGTAGCGTGATGTCGAAGGTCGACAGAATCTCTTGGACCCGGACCGACTCTGCGGTGGTCATGGCGGTGATCAAATCCATGATTAAGCCGGGGTTTTCGTAGTCTAGGTGGCTGACCAACATTTTGAGCTGTTCCTGAAAAAGAGGAGAAAGCCCAAGGAGCTCCTTGACCTGGGAGATTATGGCCAGGGTGTAAGCTTTGATCTCTTCGGTGGGGGTCATTTTCGAATCGCGCCGATATTCAACGACCCATTTTATTGCTGTTTTGCTCGGGGTAGATTGTTTGCACTCTATCCGGTGCAAGGCTCGGGCGAGCACTTGTACGCCTTCTTCTGTTGCCATCACGCGCACCAGTTTAAGCGCCGTTCCCACAGGATGCAGCTCGGACTGAAGCGGGTTTTCGTTGTTGATGGCCTTTATCCATGAAACGCCAATCATTTTTTCGGGAGTTTCGGCGACTTCCTGGAGGAGCTTGACGAAGGTGTCACCTTGGAAGTGCAAGGGGATGGTGATGCCTGGCATGATGGGGCGATTGTTTACGGGAAGCACATACAGCAGGGAAGGCAATTTATCGGCAGGGCCAACGGGTTCCGACTTTTTCGAGCCCTTCGTTTCTACAAACTCGAATTCCACCGGGGCTTCCGCATTGGCAATCGGAGTGGGTTCACTCCAGGGAAAAGGAGGGGGAAGTGGAAGCGGTGTGGATGATTTGTTTTCCGGGGCTCTTTCTTTCCGGGGGCGTCCAGGACCCTTTCCCGATGGATTCTTTTTGACTTTAGGGCTGCCCGAATTCTTGGGTGGCCGCCCAGGCTTTCGCTTGGCTGGAGCGGGTTCTGGTTTGGAATCGTCCGCGGAAGCTTGTCCCTTTTTGTTGATTAGAACCCGCAAAACCCGCTTGCCGGGACTTGTCTTTGCGGAATCTTCGTGCGAAATGTCATCAGAGGGCGTAATATTGTCGTTCATATGCCATTGAAATTAGGTATTTCACAAAAAAGACTGGAAAATTTCCATACGGTCATTATATTTTAGGCAAACAAAGATGTATAAGCTTACCCTAGAATTACTGTCTGCCCTGCGCAAGGCCTCCAATGAAGAGGAAGCTAAAAGCATGCGCAGGTATATGCGCGAGCAATTTGACTTTTTTGGGGTGAAGGCTCCTCATCGTCGCGAAATTTCCACTCCGCTCTTTTTGGCCTACCCTCCCAAGGATTCTGCAGATTTGGAATCCATCGTGCGGGAATTGTGGCAACAGCCCTTCCGCGAGGTGCAATACGCAGCCTGCGACTATCTCTATCAGTACCGGACTTTGCTCGCTGCGCGTCATTTGGCGCTATTGCGGCACCTGCTGATTACCCGTTCCTGGTGGGATACGGTGGACACTTTGGCCACTCGGAGCTTGGGGGATTTGACCCTTCGCTACGTGCAGGTCCGGGATTCCATGGACAAGTGGATTAAGGACCCGAACCTTTGGGTTCGTCGTTCGGCCCTGCTTTATCAGCTCAAATTCCGCGATTTGACCGATTGGGAACGCCTCAAAACCTATTGCGACCATACGGCCAAAGAAGAAGACTTCTTCATCCGCAAGGCAATTGGCTGGTCCTTGCGTGAATACGCCAAGGTGAATTCAGCGGAAGTCAAGCGCTATGTTTCGACGCGGGAATTTTCTTCCCTTACAGTTCGGGAAGCTTTGAAGAACTGCTAATGCGCTTCCCTCTTTTCCTCATTCTGCTGGTTTCGGGAGCTTTGTTCGCACAGGATTTTCGGTGCGATGCGGGCCTGCGTTTCCAGAAGACCTGGGAGCTTTATTGGGAAAATGGTGTGGAAGGTTCTTGCTCCAAACAAAACATTCTGGGTGGGCATCCCTTTTTGAGTGCAAGTGCGGTCAGTTCCCGGCTAGGCTCCGCCCTGGGTTCCAATGCCCTGCGCCAAGAAGAATATTTGCTGGGTCTGGGCTGGAAATTCCGCACCGAAAAGCGAATTCAGCCTTATATTGCCTTGCAGACCGGGTGGTTTTGGCTCGATGTGGAGGAGCCCATGTTCGAGGTTCTTCCTCATTCTTCGGTCCTCGCCACTTTTAGCTTCGGTTCTGAAATTCCGGTTTATGGGCCATTTCTAACCCGCATCGGGATGGATTATCACCTGATCACCGGCGATGGGCTCCAAGGCCCGGGTAGCTTGTATCCGCTGTTCATGCACACCAGTTTCCTGGTGAGGATTCCATGATGGCCTGGTGCGCGACGATTTTTGTCTTGCTTGCTTTTTGGGGTTGCGCGGAGCCCAACATCGAAGCCGGCGTTAATTTGGAGAGTTCCACGGTCACCGATTCAAGCCTCGTCAATCCTGTGGCTTACTTGGTTTCGGCTGCCGACAGCGTTCCCAATGATTCCCTGCGTGCCATCCCCGTGGCGGTAGCGTTTCATGGTTTTAGCGCATCTACTTTCGAGTGGAAGGAATTTCGCGAATATTTGGATTCGCTGGGTTCGGTTCGCTTGAGTTTGCCCCTGCTGGGCGGGCATGGGCGCGACTACGAAGATTTTAAAAAGGCCACCTGGCGAGATTGGCAGGACGAGCCCATGGCCGAATACAAAAAACTTTCAGACCGTGGTTATGTGAACCTGAGTCTAGTTTGCTCTTCCACGGGTTGTCCTCTGTTGCTCGAGGCCTTTGAATCGGGAAGGTTCAAGAATCTGGTCGCCCCGAAACAATTGGTCATGGTTGACCCCATTGTAAGTCCTTCCTCCAAATTATTAACCATTATTGATATTGCCGGCTCTGTAATGTCCAATGTGGAAACCGAGTGTAGCGAGGTGGAAAAGGCGAACTGGTATTGCAACCGTCCTCAGGAAGCATTAAATCAGCTTATGGACTTGCTGACCTTGGTGCGTGGCATGCTGGAGAATGGGGTCGTGGCTCCTTTGGGCACTCAGGTGACCCTTTACAAATCCATCCAAGATCCCTCCGCTGATCCTGTTTCTGCCTTGATGATCTACAAAGGATTACGGGAGTCAACAAAGACAAAAATAGTCGTCCACATGGTCGAATCCAAATTGCATGTGTTCACGCGCTTGGCCGGAAGAGAAAGCTGGACTGCGATCGATGAGGCGCTACAATTGAAAACTTTTGCCGAAATGGATTCTATTTTACGGCAGTAGGTTCTGGTTTTCCAGGGCCTTCATCAGTGACGGGGGCATCCAGGGTCGAACTTTTTGGAACCGTGGTCCACTGAAACATTGCTTCCACTTTTTGACCTGGACCGAGTCTCCCATTACCGAATACATGCGAAGCAAATTGCCGGCCCCAGACCACCAGCGGACCGAATTGGGTGCCCGTTTGGCGTAGGTGGCAACGCTGGACTCATAAATGCCGATGGCTTCTTTGGTGCGACCCAAACGGAAGAGCATGTCTGCCTTCATTTGTGTGTAAACGGGGTGTCGAGGGTACTGGACCAGGGCAAATTCTGTGATTCGAAGTCCGGCTGCGTAGTCCTTGCGGTCAAAATGCATCCAGGCCAAGCTGGTGGCAAATAGGGGCCAAAAAAAATTGTTTCCTTTGGCTGCGCTGTCGAGGGTTTGCAGAAGTCTGGGGCGGTTATCTGTTTTAAACGGCACCCACGCCGTGGTGCCTTGCATGTAATAGTCGTAGATGGCGTAAAAGGCGCGGGCTTCCAATGTGCCCATGGTGGCGAATCCTTTGGCGGCCTTGCGGGTGGTCAGGACTCCGGAAACCGTTTGCTTGAGCTCGGTTTTCACATACCCCAATTGGAACAGCCGAAGATTTTCCCAAAAGGGATCCCCGATCTTCACCGTATCCAAAAAGGCCTGGGACCGAAGCAGATCGAGCGTGTCGCCCAGGTCATCAAACCGGCTCAGCAGGATCATATTGCGAAAAAAGGACCCCGCATCGCGCTTGGATGCTGAAAGGGTGTCCGCCTGCTTGCTGGCCAAGGAATAATCCGTAGCCAAGGTAGAGGCCAGAATCCGCCGGGCCAAATCATTTTGACCCTGGGTAAGGCTTGCCCCGGGACAAAGGGTAGCCCACGCAGCCAGGCAAATAAGAGCGATCTTCATCATGCAAAAATAAGATAGATTAGGGCCAGAAATGACTCCAGCTCACAAACGGTCCGGGTATTTTCCGGCTTTGGATGGTCTGCGCCTCCTGGCCTCCTTTAATATTGTCCTGATGCATTTGGATTCATCTTGGTGCCTGGGCACGGTGCATAATTGGCCAATCATTGGAGTGTTGGTCCGTGGCCCGGGCTTCAATGCTTCGCTATTTTTTGTGCTGGGCGGCTTCATTTTTTTCAATCAGCTGGCCCCCAAGGTAGATTCCTTCCGTGTTTTGCCCTTTCTCAAAAGCCGGTTTAAAAAGCTTTATCCGCTTCATCTTTTCACATTGTTGCTGATGGTTTTTGTCGTTTGGTTCCGGTTGCAATACGAAGGGGATATCTGGTTTTTGCTGAAATCCGCAGGGATGCACCTCTCCTTGCTTTGGGCTTTTGACCCTTTGCATTGGTTGTCCCTGAATGAGCCTTCCTGGGCCCTGACCCCATTCTTTATCGCTTATGCCACCTTGGGTTTTTTATTGAAGCCCCTGGTGCAAGAAAAGCGCCTGGGTGTTTTGTGGGGAATCCTCTTCGCGACCCTGGTTCCCACGCTGGTCTTTGGGGTGGTGTACACCTTCGTGGCCATGGTGCCCAATGCCTACGCGCAGTTTCATGTGTTTCCTCTTTTGCGGGTTTTTGAATTTTATTTCGGTATGGTTCTGGCACGGATTTTCCAGCTTTCGTCTCCGAGCCCAATTTCCAAGGCATCTCCCTGGCTCCAGGATCTGGCGGTTGTCGCAGGCATTGTGGCGGCTTGGGTGATTGTCCATCTCAAGTGGAAGCACGGAATTTTTCTGAGCTGGTTTGGTCCGCATTTTCTTTCTCTGGTCGTTTATGGATGGATTGTCTGGTTTCTTGCGCGGGGGACCGGATTCATGGCGCGCATATTTTCCAACCGAATTGTGGCCGCCGTGGGTCGCTCCTCGTTCTACCCTTATCTTTGGCACCTGCCTTTAATTGCTTTGACGGTGATTATTTCCAAGGCCCTCGGCTTCAAAGGCTTCTTCTACCTCTGGTGGCAGCCTGTCCTTTTTTTGGTGGTCTTGTACGGACTCAGCGCGCTGCATCTGAAACGGAAGGGGAAGAAAAGTTGAAAGTAAATAACCGGTTAACTCAGCTAATTGCCCTAGTGGATAGTGGAGAGTTGCGACGCATGTTTTCTGATTCAGGGCAATTTGCCTGCAACTCTCCACTATAGAACTCTAGAACTCTCAACTTGTATTCCCCTATTTTCGTATATTACCACTTCGTGAAAATCTTGCAAAAAATGGGTGTTCTGGTGCTTTCGGCCGTGGTTTGGGCGGGGGCTGTTTCGTTTTATGGCAACCAGAGCGACATTTCTTGGAAATCGGCCGAGACGGATCACTTCCGTTTTCATTATCCAGCGGAATACCAGGACCAGGCCTCCAAGATCGTATCCTTTGCCGAGGCAGTTCATGATTCCGTGACCCTGCGCTACCGGGTCAAGCTCCCGGGCCGGGTCGACATGGTGATCCGCAATTCCCTCTTTTCCAACGGTCTGGCGAGTCCCATCAGCAACACCATGAATATTTGGCTGACCGATTGGGACTTCCGTATTCGCTCCACGCATAATTGGCTTTCGGATGTGGTGACGCATGAATTCTCCCACTTGGTGAGCATGCAATCAGCATCTAAACTCTCTCCCTATATTCATGGGTTGCAATTTACTTGGCAGGACTATTATAACGAACCCGTGCAAAACAATATTTCTCTTTTGTATCCGTTTTTGGTTTATCCGTTATGGTTTGCCGAGGGAACAGCCCAATATGAATCATCCCGCATGGGGTTTGACTCCTGGGATACCCATCGCGATATGATTTTGCGCACTTCGGTGCTGGCCGATAGCCTGCTTCCCTTGGAGCAGATGCGCGATTTTCCTGACAACGCCCTGGGCTCCGAGGCGGGTCCCTACAATCAGGGCTTCAATCTGGTTCTCTATATCGCTGAGCGTTTCGGGGACCGTGCCATTCCCAATCTGTGGAGTGAAATGTCCCGCTTGCACCGGGTCACGTTTACCGAGGCCTGCCGTCAGGTGTTGGGGATTTCCGAGGAGCAGCTCTACAAGGATTGGAAGCTTGCGCGCCTGGATCATTACACGCGACAAAAAGATTCCTCCGGGGTTTTGCGGGAAGGAAAGAAGCGTAGCCGGGAAGCTTTTTGGCAAGATATGCCCCAGCTGGCGGGTGGTGTCCTGTGGGGCGTTTCCAATATGGGAAGCGAGTGGTTCGAGGGCTCCTTGTTCCAATTGCCCATGCTGGGTGACAGTCTCAAAAGTTATGATAGTCTGCCCGCAGGAAAAAGACCCGATAGCGTAGGAACCTTCACCATGGCCTCCTTCGCCGAAAATCCTTTTCACCTCGTCAAGCCCTGGCTCGAAAAGGGATTCAGCGTTCGTTATCAAAAAGACCATTCGCCAACGATTGCCTATGTGAGCTACCAGAACCGTGACCGGGATGGCAAGGCGTATTTCGATATTGCGGTGGATGATACCTCGGAAAGTCCTTGGTTTGGAGAGCGGAAATCCTTGCGCTGGGCGACTCATTTTGCGGATGCGGTTTTCCCGGATCTTTCTCCGGATGGTTCAGAGGTGGTTTTTGTTCGGCGTGAACGCAACGGTTCCCGGTTTTTCCTTTCCCTGGCCAAGGTGCCCCCTGTGGGCGCGTCTTCGGAAGAATGGATGGACTTGCGTTCTCCACCGGATTCCGCCCGGTATTTCGGAGTTTATTCCCCCAAGTGGTCTCCGGATGGCAAGCGCATCGCATTTGGCTTTTATGACGGAGAGAGTCGCAAAATTGCAATTATTGACAAGGATGGGAAGAATTATCGGGTGATTTCCGGTGACGGGTACGACAGTCGCGATCCGGCCTGGACCCCTGAGGGAAACGCGCTGGTTTTTTCGAGCGACCGCAATGGAATTTTCAATTTGTACCGGCAGGAATTTTCAGTCGATTCCTTGATGGGTGAATCCGTTCCTCTCACCAATGTCCTGGGTGGCGCATTTGCTCCCGCAGTAGATTCTGCGAACCTGTGGTATGTCGGGTATGACCCCGATGGGTTCTCGCTTTATGAGCTTTCGCGCACGGACTCGGCACGGGCTGCGCCCCAGGGAAAAAAGATTATTGTGAAGCCTGAAACCGTATCGATGGGATCTATTGAATTGCAGGGAGTACAGAGACCCTACCGTGCCCTTCCCATTCAGCCCATTTTGGTTCCCATGCTTGCCGTGGAAGGCCAGGCCGATGCTTTAGGTTCCCTTCGCAAGGGCGTAGTCGTGCCCATGGGTGGTGCGGCCATTGCGCTTTCCGATCCTTTGCAAAAGAATTTTCTGCAGCTGGCTTTGCTGCTCGAGCTGGGAAAGGGTTTTGATTTTGTGAAGACTACGGGCCTCAATCCCGCCAAGCAATCCCAGTTTCTGGTGATGGCAGAAAATCGGAGTTTCCCCATTACCCTAGGTGCAGGTTATATGCGCCAGAATACAACTTCTCGCGATACGGTGCGCTCGGAAGATCCCCGTGCCGAAACGCCTCTTTCTGTGACTCAGCTGGCCATTGGAATGCAGGCGCTGGAAGGAAGCGCGGGTTATAGCGTCTTCAAGAAAGGGGACAGCCTGATCGTTGGCGCCGGCATGCAGTGGGCGAATTTCAATTTGTATCAAGAAGGTTTTGCCTGGGATTACCACAAGCAGCAACACCTCTCTGCGACTCTGCGGTTTCAGACCGCCGAGGAAAATGGCAATGGTGCCAGCTTGAGTTTCATGAGCTCGCGGTCCTGGCTTTTCCGTCCCGGGACTTTCCAAGAATCTTTTACCATCAATTCCCAGGGCGTGATTTCTCCGGTATATCGGCGCTACGCCTTGCAGCAGGCCTGGCTCGCGGGATGGTATGGAATCGAAAGCCCCTTGCAGGCGGGCGCCCGTCTGATTGGCTCGGTGCAGAGCTCCGGGATTCTGGCCTGGTCCGGCCAATCCACCCACACCGACACTCTGGATCATTTCTATCATCATTCTCTGGACCTTGCGGGTTATCCGACTTTGCTGGAATCCGAAAACCTGTTGTTGCATGGCGACCGCACGGCCGTGGGACAATTGCACTATCTGTTCCCTCTTTACCAGGACCTAAATGCGACCTGGTGGATTTTTACCGCCAAAGATTTCCATACGGACGTTTATGCGCAAATTGGATCTGCCTGGTGGGACGGTTCTTCGATTCTAAATAAGATGAACGGCTTGGATGCCTGGAAACGGAGCGTGGGTTTCGAATTCCGCTTCACGAATTCCATCTTCATGAACCAGCCTTTGGATGTCTGGGTGAATTTTGCCCGGGCTTTGGACCGGGTTCAGGTCTTGGGTGTTTCCCAGGATGTGGAGAGGGTTTCATTGCCTTGGATTCCGTCGGTCATCGAGCCCACGGGGATTTCTTTGGGCGTTGGGTTCCAGTTCAACGATCCATGGCTTGGGTCAAGAAGCCTCAAAAGCCCACGCATCTGAGGAATTTTTCTGAAACAAATTGCATCCAAGGGTTTTCTAGAATAGATTAACGGCTTGGGAAAGGGTTTGGGTCCACGGATTTCAAGGTGGTACCCCATGTTCCGAACAAGATTTTTCGTATTCTCAGCCTGTTTGCTGTTTTCGATTCATTGCTATGCAATTACTCCTGTGCAGGCCTACGGGCAGCTGCAGGTGAGCGGATCCAGTATCCTGAGTGCTTCCGGCAATCCCGTTCAGTTGCGTGGAATGAGCCTTTTCTGGTCCATGTGGATGCCCCAATTCTATACTGCAGGAGTAGTCAATACCCTTGCCAGCGACTGGAAGGCCCGCATTGTGCGTGCTGCCGTGGGTGTCCATGATGACGTGGCAAGTGGGTCTTATCTCCAGGATAGCACGAACAATGTGAACCGGGTGAAGACCGTGGTGGATGCTGCTATTGCAAATGGCATCTATGTAATTATCGATTGGCATGATCATACCGCTCTGACTGCATCCCATAAAGCGAAGGCCATTCGGTTTTTTTCCTTAATGGCTCGAACTTACGGGAACCAACCCAATGTGATCTATGAGGTCTTTAATGAACCTCTCAATGTCCAGTGGGCTGATATTAAAACCTATGCCACCGAAGTCATTGATACGATTCGTCGCCATGATCCAGATGGTCTTGTGGTTGTAGGAACCCCGAATTGGAGCCAGGATGTGGACCTGGCTTCGTACAACAAAATTTCGGGTCGGGGCAATGTGGCTTATTCCCTGCACTTCTATGCCGGATCCCATGGAAGCGTTCTTCAAAGCAAGGCAAATACCGCCATAGCCAATGGGCTTCCACTCTTTGTGACCGAATGGGGAACCACCAATGCCGATGGAGGTACGGTGGATCGGACCGTTTACACGGCAGAAAGCGATGCCTGGCATTTGTGGATGGATGCGCGAAAGATTAGCTCCTGCAACTGGTCGATTGCGGACAAGAATGAATCTTCCGCAGCGCTATTGGCTGGAGCGAGTGGAAACGGGGGTTGGGCCGTGAGTCAATTGACGACCTCGGGCAATTATGTCCGTAACAAGTTACGCGCCTACGACCTTGCCGAGCCTATTTCAAGTAGTTCGAGTTCCGTAGCCTCTTCCAGTTCGGTTTCCAACTCCGCTCCCACCGACATTTCCCTTTCCGCCACGACAATCGCCGAAAATGCCGGAGCCAATGCCACGGTCGGCAACCTTTCTGCCACGGACCCGGATGCGGGCAACACCTTCGCCTACACGCTGGTTACGGGAGCGGGCTCCACCGACAACGGTAGCTTCAACCTGAGCGGAAATACATTGCGGGCCACCGCGAGCCTGAACGTTGAAGTAAAGTCGAGTTACAGTATCCGCATTAGGGTGGCGGACCAGGGAGCGCTGACCTATGAGAAGATCTTTGCCATAAGCGTTTTGGATGTGAACGAGGCGCCTGTATTCACTTCGGGGAGTGTCGTCACCGTAGCCGAAAACCAAAGCGCGGTGGTGACCCTGGCCTCTTCGGATCCTGATGCCGGTGCGAGCAAGGTATTCACGATTACTGGCGGAACCGATGCGGGCAAGTTCGGTTTAGTTTCGGGTTCCGGGGTGTTATTCTTCCTGACCAATCCTAACTTTGAGCCCCCCGGCGATGCAAATGGGGACAACATATATCAGGTAAGTGTGCAAGTGTCCGATGGCTCGCTGACGGCCTCCCAGTCCCTTTCGGTCACGGTACAAAATGCCAACGAAACTCCCACCGACATTTCCCTCTCCGCCACGACAATCGCCGAAAATGCCGGAGCCAATGCCACGGTCGGCAACCTTTCTGCCACGGACCCGGATGCGGGCAACACCTTCGCCTACACGCTGGTCACGGGAGCGGGCTCCACCGACAACGGTAGCTTCAACCTGAGCGGAAATACACTGCGGGCCACCGCGAGCCTGAACGTTGAAGTAAAATCGAGTTACAGAATCCGCATTCGGGTGGCGGACCAGGGAGCGCTGACCTATGAGAAGATTTTTGCCATAAGCGTTTTGGATGTGAACGAGGCGCCCACTTCGCTTTCGCTTTCCAATCAGAGCCTCGCAGAAAGTAATGCCATTGCCGCGTGGATCGGAGACTTGGCCGCGGCGGACCCGGATGCCAGTGCGGTCTTAACCTTCCAGATGCCCACGGGGGTTTTGAACAACGACTCCTTCAAACTCCAGGGAAGTCGGTTGCAGGCCAATCAGGTTTTTGACTACGCTGTGAAATCCGTTTATTCGATCCGGGTCGTGGTCTCGGACCAGGGCGGCCTTTCCCTCTCCAAAGATTTCAGCATCAATATTTTAGATGTACCTAGTTCTTCGAGTAGTTCCATGCCGGTATCGTCGAGCTCGTCTATTGTTGTGTCGAGCAGCTCTACCCGGGTATCGTCGAGCTCGTCTATTGTTGTGTCGAGCAGTTCCACGTCGGTTTCATCAAGCTCGTCTATTGTTGTGTCGAGCAGTTCCTCCCAGCTTGCGTCAAGCTCTTCTTGGGAAGGTCCTGTTCAGGTTCGGATCGGAAGCGCCGGTCAGAATGGGCCAGGATTGCGAGCGGTCGGTAGGCAAATTCTTTTTCGCTCTTCCCAAAAAGGGCACGCCACTGTGGAGTTCCTTAATCCCCTGGGAAAGCGAGTGAAGATTCTTCGGGTGGATCTTCAGATTGGGGATAATGCTCTTCCAATGCCTTCCGAAAAAGGGGTGTTTTTGGTGCGTGTGACTGTGATGTAGATCACAGTCTTGTGGGGAAGAAAATAGCGTTCCCTGAAATGGGAACACATTTTAGGGGTTCATTGATGCAAGAATGTGTGAAAACCCGCTTGCCTTAACTATCTTCTGCTCCATCATCCCATGGAGAAAAAATGAAAAAAACAATAAAGATCCTTGCCACAATCGCACTATTCCTCACTCTCTTCGCCTGTAGCGATGTCGCCATGACAGGCTATGACGAATCCAAGACCACCGCCACCATCGATATCCTTGTGACCGATGCCGGCACCAGCGATCCTTTGGATTCCGTGGTTGTCGTTTATGTAGTCAATGGTCGGGAAAAGTCTGTTAAATCCGATACCCTGGGCCGTGTAACCATTCCGAATCTGGGAAGTGGAACCTATCGCCTGCGTCTCACCCGTGCGGGCTACGCCGATGTGGATGTGACCGTTCCCCTCGCTCCAGCTCCTGACATCGATATGCCTGTTGTACCCGATGCCGACTTGAGCCTGTATATGTATGCCGAAGGTGTGACCCTTACTGGTGATGTAAAGATTCAGGATGCCAAGGGTGTCAAGACCCTGAAAGCCGGTGTAACCGTTGACCTGACTCTGGGTGGCGCATCCTTTGTTAAAGATGTATTCACCACAGTGACCGATGCAGATGGCAAATTCACTTTTGCCAATCTTCCCGAAATGGCAAGCTACACCGTGTCTGTCCGTCGTTTGGTGGTCGGTGAGCAGGCTTTTGAAGGCACGACAACCTGGACCGAAACCGGGATTCGCACGGGCAATGTGATCACTAAGCCAAGCGCGTTTGTGATGACCCTTGATGCTCCGGTCCTCGAAGTCAATACCATCAATACAGAACTGAAATCCACCGATGAACTCGTGGTCAGCTTCTCTCAAATTGTCGATGTCTCCAAGATTGGCCTTGGCGATATTGAAGTTACCCGCAATGGGTTCACCGAAGTGGCTGTTTCCGCTGTCTGGTCCGATTCCAATAAGACCTTGACCATTGCTCCAGTAAGCGGAGCTTGGGGTGCCACGGGCGCCTACGAGCTGGCTTTGGTACTGAAGAGCACCGCTGGCGCAAACTTTACCGGAACCAATCCGATTGATTTTGGTGTCACCGCCGCCGTGGTTGCCCCTGCCAAGGTGACGAATTTCCATCTGGTCAGCTGGGTGGATGTCTTGGGTGATCTTCAAGACACCACTGTTGCAGTCGACAATTCCGCCGATATGCTTCACCTTGCCTGGAACGACATTGACGGAGAAAATGGCTACGAAATTTGGCGCAAGCGTAGCAACGAGGACAATTTCACGCTCCTCTCTACCAACTTTGCTGGAGACACAACCTACACTGCGGATGTGGGTGGCCTTTTCACCGGAAGCAACAAAGCAACCTTCATGGTGGTTAGCTTCACCGATGCGGGCCGTTCGGATTTTGCCACGGCACCACGCCTGACCTACCCATAATTCAGGTCATTTGAAGTGATTGGAGAGGCCCGAAGGGGTCTCTCTTTTTTGTTGTATTGAAAACCACTCGCTAGGCGGGTGGGTCCAAAAGGACTATTGGGGATGGTGACTTTGAACGAGGTTGTTTCGGGGAAGAAGAAAGAATGACCTTCGGTGGGTGGTCCTAAACGCCCCCACCCACCACCCAATTTAGCTGCATGTCTCGAATTTTCCTGCCAACAACTGTTTGCAATCGTCCGAATTTTCTCGTACCATTGCGCGCTGTCGGGTACACCTGATTCTGCCGCAGCTCCCACTTCATGGAGGTGGAGTCAAAGGAGCAGTCACAAATTTCTGAGGAATTGTGAGTTTGCCCACCTCCCTCAACCGTCTGTCGGCAGAATGTAGAGGTTACCCGCAGTGCCGTCAGCGCTGTCGGGTACACCTGATTCTGCCGCAGCCCCCCATTTCCTGGAGGTGGAGTCAAAGGAGCAGTCACAAATTTCTGAGGAATTGTGAGTTTGCCCACCTCCCTAAACCGTCTGTCGGCAGAATGTAGAGGTTACCCGCAGTGCCGTCAGCACTGTC
>CAIRAY010000018.1 GCA_903876665.1 uncultured Fibrobacterota bacterium
AGCCGCCAACAAGCAAATAGTCAATGTGGTATTTTTGTAACGATTTCAGAAACTCGGAGAAGTCTTCCGGTAGTTGCTTCAGATCCATGGACACACTCCCTTAATGAAGTGATGGCGGCCCATCGCTCTTCAACACTGGCATCTGACCAGCACTCATTACTAAAATGGGCTGCTTCTGATAAGGAGCCCTGAAAACAAGAAAACCGATCCATTCCCATAAGTTCAATATACGAAAATTCGCCCCCCCCCTGTGCCGTTAACCCCATCATTACCTCATATGCGGAATCAAATTCCCGATTAACATCAATCAGCGAAATTTGGGCAGAAAGAAAGCCTGGTTATAAAAACAGAAAAGACCCCCGCGATGCGGAGATCTTCCCTGTGTTGTTGTGGGGAACTTTTCGGTTTATTCAGGGCGGACTAGGTTCATGATTCTTTAAAATGCCCTCGCCATGGAAACCACGGTTAGGAAATCACGGAGCAACATTCCGTGTTGGATTCGTGTAAACTGCAATTTTGTGGGGGTGGAGCTTTTCTTACAAGCTTCCAACCATATTCTCACGCACCCGGAAGCGGACGATTTTAGCGATGATCGCATAGGGAATGGGCTTATCGTGGGGAAACTGCACAGCCCCTTTGGAGGTCACGTAGGGGGCCAGTTCCTGGGCAAAATTCAAGATTCCTGAAGGGGTCGGGTAAAAACCGATGTGGCTTTTGCAAAGCGCGAAATGCACGAGATTCTTGCGCAGAAAAAATGTGGGCATCCCATAACTCATTTTCTCAATTGCCCCGGGCGCAGCTTTGGCAATGCAGGCGCGAACCTTCTGCAGCAAGGCTTGAGCGGCGGGATCAAACGCAGCGATGTATGAATCCATATCATTTGGAGTCGGAGTTTTGGATGCCATGGGGAAAAGGTAAACTCCAAAAAGAGAGACGACAATACCAGAAAACTGGTGGCAATATGACATGGGCAAATTCTATCTTTCCTTAATGCGGATTACTCCGGTTTCCCGTGAGACTTTTGAAAGCTACACATTCTCGAATAATTACGTCTAGAATACACCAGCGAGTGCCGAAACAAGGCCCCGCAAACCATATTTCAGCACATGGGCAGGGGATCGCTATGTCCAACTGAACGCCTCCATTCGACTGACCTGAGCAAATTACTGAGGCGGATGGTTGAATTGGAATTTCTAGAGGCATCAGGGAAAGGTCGGTGGACCCGCTACAAGCTTCGGGACTCCCTACATAAGGACGGGGACTCCCTACATAAGGACGGGGACTCCCTACATATCGAACTATTACAAAAGGCCGCCCCTGCTAGGAAAAACCAAAGGCTTGCCCCTAAGGAAATGGAGACAATCATTTTAGAACTATGCCAAGATCGCTGGTTGTCACGACTGCAATTGTCCCAGTTACTGGACCGCAATATGGAAGGCCTGCGCCAACGCTTTCTTGCCCCCATGGCCGCGCACGGACTGCTGAGGCTCAAGTACCCCGATAGCCCGAATCGACCTGACCAGGCCTATACGAAGGGCCAGGAAGACCCCCAAGACAGGTAAGATTGAGGAGTTTACCAGCAATCAAGGTCTCTGGTTTTGATAAGCATCTGTTGGATATTTCCTTTTATCCCCAACGCCTTGGACATGGCTTGCAATTGCAGCCACCGGACCAGAGATCGATGACATGCAAAATCGTTTTTTTTCATACCCAAAAGATAACGCGGAATGGGCGACATTTTCTGTCATGCATAGAATAGTAACTTCAGAGTATGAACAAACCTAAATGCATACCCTATCATAGCCCCTTTACCAAATTGCGCTACGAATGGCAGGTCGGCTTTTGTAGCCCCGAACACCGAGGCAATACTTCCATTACCGTCTGGGCAACCAAAAACGGGGCGGCCAAACTTCAAGTTGTGCGTAAAACCTTTTTGGGTAGCGCCCCCCGGAAGTTCCAGGTTACAAAATCTCTCTCTGCTGAATTGCTTCATCAGCTGCAGCAAGCCTTTGCCAACGCCTCGCTAAAGTTTGCGGTCATGCCAACTTTTGCCTGCGATGCCGGGAGTTCCTTCTTGGAGGCAAGTGGGGACCCCTGGTCCTTCAGGCTCAGCTATGGCACCCACGAGGAGGAGGATGGCCTGGAGGAGTTCCGGGAACGGCTGAGAGAGGTTTATGAGCCGGTGCTGGATGCGATGAATGCGAAGATTAGGGAGGCCATGGTTGCGACCACATAACGACAAAGGAACCACAAATATGGATTTTGCCAACCTGGACCGAGTGGTAACCGGCACCTTCGCCCCTTCAGTGCGGACCGCCCAGGAAAGGGCATGCAAAAAAGCTCTGAAGGATATCCGTAAGGAAATACAGGTGTGGCAGGTGGTGAAGGGACTGGGTTAAGGGGTGGGACGCTCTACGCGCTGGGCTGGGCCGCGCTCTACTCCATGAGCACCCCGCTAAAATGCCAATTCCATTTCAATAAAAGGCCTTCCTCCTCATTTTAATACCTATTTTCCTAGCTGAAATGAAAATTTACGCCATTCGACTTAAAAATTTCAGACTTTTCGAGACTTTTGAAACAACATTTCATGAGCGTTGCTCTGTATTTGTCTCTCCCAACGGTCAGGGAAAAACCACGGTTATTGATGCTGTAACCATTGCCCTTGGCTCCTATTTGAGTCAGTTTGAACATGGAGTCAATCGGGGTTTTCGAGTGAATGATGTCCGCCAAAATTCTGGGGCATCCCTGTTGGATGGTGTTACACGATTTTTCCCCGCAAGAATTGAAGCCGATGGGTCTACGAATTCAGGTAGTACTGGAAACTGGGCGTGTGAGCTACGCGGTCCCAAGAACAAAACCACCTTGGGTGAGGCTCAGTATTTAGCACAATATGGCCGGACTTTACAGACAAATATTTTGCAGCAAGGTTCAAGCACTTTGCCGTTTTTGGCGTATTACGGTACGGGTCGCCTATGGCAGAATGAACGTGTTTCAGGGAAAAAAATCAAGGCATTGAATAGTCGAACCAGCGGATACCAAGGATGTTTCGATGCAACATCCCATTTTCGCATGGGCGCGGAGTGGTTCCGTTACCTGGACCAGAACCGGAAGATGGGCAATTCCAATCGTCAACTGGAAGGCACCCGTCATGAAGACTATGTTGTCGCGATTCAAGACATAGTGGATCGACTTGTCAAGCATACCGGCTGGCATGGCCTAGAATTTGATTTTGACCGTGAAACCCTTGTAATGCACCACGATGCTTATGGCACCCTTTCCGTGGAAGAGCTTAGCGATGGCATTCGCATTATGGTTGCGCTTGCCTTTGATATGGCTTCGCGTATGATTCGCCTGAATTCGCACTTGGATGCCAAGTCCGCACTATCTGCCCCAGGTATCGCGATGATCGATGAAGTCGACATGCATTTGCACCCCGCATGGCAACAAACTGTAGTGACCGACCTGGTAGAGGCATTCCCAAGCCTGCAATTTATTCTGACCACACATAGCCCGCATGTGCTCTCCTCCATTCCCAAGGAATACATTCGGGTCATTGGCCCAACAAGCGCTGAAATTCCAGCGTCCCAAACCCGTGGCCGCGAAAGCAGTAGCGTTCTTGCATCCGTCATGGAAACAGACCCTCGCCCACCGGTCCCTGAAGTCAAGGATTTGGAACAATATGTGCAATGGCTGGAGCAGGGACACAACGATTTCGCGGCAATTCAGCAACTCAGGGAGCGCCTGCAAGCTCACTTTGGCGATTCGGAGCCTCGCATGGTACGGGCCGAGCTGATTGCGAATTTGCGTACCCAGCAAGGCAGGTAAACATGCATTTTCTGCAAAGACCTGCAGATGCTCCTGCCGAACTGGAACGACTTCAAAATGAACGGCCTTACGGACCATGGGATGCAAGCATTCCTAGGCAAGAGATCAAAGTAGCGTTGCAAGTCATGCAAGGCTCCCATTGTGCTTACTGCGAAAGGACTGTGGGTTCTGACGGCCATATTGAGCATTTCCGCCGCAGGGCGGACCACCCGGAACTCACCTTTGACTGGCACAATTTGTTCTACTCCTGCTCCAATCCGAACTCCTGCGGAAAATTCAAGGACCTGCGCGCCAAGCGTCCTGTGCCTTACCTAAATTTAATTGACCCCTGTCACGATGATCCCGAAGATTACTTTGACTTTCTGTCGGATGGTAACATTGTACCGAAAGCAAACCTATCATCATCTCAAAAGCAGAAGGCCTTGACGACCATTGCCACATTCAACTTGCAGTCGCTTCGTCACGAGCGGGAACAGTACATCGCCGCATGGATTGGTCTCATGGGGAATCAAGAAGCTCTTCGTGCAAGCCTTGAGCGAATGAAGGCAAGCTCATTCAGCACTGCGCTGTTCCATTTGTTTGGAATGCGTAGGAGCATGTGAGAATTTCATTTATCCCCAGAGGCTTGTGTTGGAAGAGCGGGATTCGAGATCGAACCAGAGATCGATGACATGCAAAATCGTTTTTTTCCATACCCAAAAGATAACGCGGAATGGGCGACATTTTCTGTCATGCATAGAATAGTAACTTCAGAGTATGAACAAACCTAAATGCATACCCTATCATAGCCCCTTTACCAAATTGCGCTACAAATGGCACGCCGGCTATTTTTCTAGCCCCGAGCACCAAGGCGAAACCATCATCACAATCCAGACATCGAGGAGTGGATCCACGAAACTTCAAGTTGCGCGCAAAAACTTTGTGGGTAGCGAACCCCGGAAGTTCCAAGTTACAAAAGCTCTCTCCGCTGAATTATTTCAACAGCTGCAGAAAGGCTTTGCCAACGCCTCGCTAAAGTTTGCTGCCATGCCAGATATTGTTTGCGATGCCGGGAGTTCCGTCCTAGAGGCTAGCGGAGACTCTTGGAACTTCAGGCTCAACTATTACAGCTTTGAGAAGGATGACGGCCTGGGGGAGTTCCGGGAACTACTGAGAGAAGTTTATGGGCCTGTGGTTGATGCGATGAATGCGAAGATTAGGGAGGCCATGATTGAAATTGATGGCAAGCAACAAGGCCTTGAAGGAGATTCGGAAGGAAATACAGGTGTGGCATAATGAGTTATAAAAATCAAATAACCTTACCAAACAGCACTTGATATGTTCGTATTATGTATATTTATTAACTCATCAAAACAACCCGTTACATTTCCCCGGATTCCTTAACAAATGAACATTCCTGGCATCGAAGTGGAAACAAGAGCAGTCCTCAAGGGCGCCTCAACAGCAAACCGCAGTTTGGCGGAACTGAAAGGCATTGCCAAAACCATTCCGAATGAGTCCATCCTACTAAGCACCTTGCCTTGGCGTGAAGCCAAGGACAGCTCAGAGGTAGAGTCTATTGTAACGACCCATGATGAGTTGTTCCGCAGCGATTTGCAAATGGAAACAGAATCACTTGCGAGCAAGGAGGTGCGAAACTATGTCAATGCACTTTTGCATGGCTTTGAACTTGTACGCAAGACCGGCTTGTTAACCTGCAATCATATTTTGGAGATCCACCAGAAGCTCGAAAGCAATCATTCTGGTTTCCGTCGCTTGCCCGGAACGACCCTCAAGAACAACCTCGGCGATGTGATTTATACCCCCCCGCAGGACCCCGAAGAAATCGTGCAACAAATGTCACAGCTCGAGCGCTTCATCAATGATCCAGAGCTTTCAGACTTGGATTCTCTAGTCAAGATGGCCATCATTCACCATCGATTCGAAAGCATTCATCCCTTTTATGACGGCAATGGAAGAACGGGTCGCATTATCAATATCTTGTACTTGGTTCTGCAAGGCTACCTGGATTTGCCCACGCTATACTTGAGTAGCCATGTCATTAAAAACAAAACAGATTACTACCGCCTGTTGCAACAAACTCGCGACACCGGAGACTGGGAACCTTGGATTCTCTTTATGCTTAAGGGCGTCGATGTAACCTCGCGCTCCACGCTCCGCATCGTTGAAGCAATTCGGACCTCGATGGCAGAGTACAAACTACGTTTGCGTAGGGATCATCCAAAACTCTATAGCCAAGAATTGCTCAACCACCTATTTCGTCAGCCCTACACAAAAATTGAATTCCTGGAGCGCGACCTGAAAGTCACCAGACAAACAGCCTCCAAGTATCTGGATCAACTGTCGCATTCGGGTCTGATCGGCAAGAAAAAACAAGGACGCGCGAACTACTACATCAATAGCAGACTTGTAGGGATTTTAGTCGGGGAGTAATGTAGTGGTTTTAGGCTCCCTCGGCCCGTACAATAAAGGTAAATTTGCCCTATGCTGATCTCCGTGGTCATGCCGGGTGGAAACTGGGAAAAAATCTGGAAGAGCATCCGAAAAGCCTTACAGGAATTTGCCAACCTGGACCGAGTGGTAACCGGCACCTTCGCCCCCAGCGTACTGACAGCCCAGGAAAGGGCATGCAAAAAAGCTCTGAAGGACATCCGTAAGGAAATTCAGGCGTGGCAAGGGGGATAAGGGTTGAGGGGTTGCAGGACCAGAACAAAAAGAGATTTTCCTTTTGTAATTCATTGGCAGACTTTCACTCCGAGGGAGCCATACTTAGCTGGCGGAAACTGAAAACCAGGAATCACGATCCGGCGGAGGGGTAAAAAATTATTACCTCATTCATTGATCAGGTAATGAAACAGGGTATCATCTACTGGCCGATCAAGTGTGAATTTAATTTGAACTACCGAAGCGGGCTTCTTATCCCCATTCGGCATCAGCCCTTCGACAGATTCTGCAAGATCGGGCTTAACATCACCAACATAATAAAATTCAAGACCCTCATCATTGTTCTTCTGTATAAACAGAGGAAGCCGAATGCTA
>CAIRAY010000019.1 GCA_903876665.1 uncultured Fibrobacterota bacterium
TTGTTCATCGGCCCGCAAGTTCAATCCACCCTTCCTCCCCACGGTTCGTTACCTTACCGCAGTTGGGTTTCATTTCGTTCGCTGTGGTCAGCTAACGGGAGGACTTGCACCTCCAAGACTGCGCCCGTGCCGGGCGCACATCCGAAAAAAAGCCCCACTTTGGTGGGGCCTTTTCGTTAATGGAAAGAGGATTTATACTTTGCAACCAGCTCGGCAGGACAGGTGACTTCCTTGTAGGTGAATGTGGGATTGTCTACCGCATTCATCCAATTCGCATACCACTTGCAACCTTCATACAACTGGCTCAGCGCTGGATTTGTTCCGAATAATTTATCGCACATGCCGATGACACAGGCCTTATAGGAAGCAACAGGTGCATCCCAACCCAGCTTAGCTTGACAAGTGCTGGTAAAGCCACCATAGGTTTCACCCACTAAAGCGGTGTTGTTCACATCGACACCCCACTGCTTGGCGCAACCATCCTTAAACGCTCCAAGGCCACCGCCCGGGATCAAAATGTCAAACTGTCCGCTACCCACGTCGCCACCAGTATTGGAGGCCATAACGATCATGGTTTTTCCTTTCATCAAAAGATGAGCCGGCTTGGGGGTTCCGTATTTGGCTCCACCGTTGAAATCAAGCTGAAAGCACTTTCCACAGGCAGGAGTAGAGGAGGGAACAGCCGCGAAGCCGTAGGCTAGTTTGTCGCAAACCGCATAGGGAGCATTGCTGTAGCAAGTAAAAGCCTCGCCACTCGCTTCGCACCCGCTCTTCGTGCCTTCAAACCAAGTCCCTCGATCGATGAAGCACATGGATTCCTGGTTGGTGGCGCTACAATTACGTGCTATGCCATTTGGTGTTCCAATGGCCATGGTATTTTCGCGCCAGGAGCAGCTCGGTTTGCAGCAATCCCAATAACGGGATCCCCAACCACTTGTCCCGCCCGAGATGGGGGTAGGCAATTGTCCGGTTCCACAAGTTGCGGTAATGTTGTTGGAACTGGAAGTCGCCGCACTAGAGGCCACATAAATACTGGAACTAGGGACGGAGTTGCTGGTGCCATTGGGATCGGTGCTGCTTGAGTTGGCAACCGAGCTCGTCCCAGGGATGACGCCGGGATCGGTGAAGGAGCTGGTCCCGGGATCGGTTATGGAACTAGTCCCAGGGTCGGTGATTGAGCTACTGAGATTGTCAGTTCCTGGGCTCGGTGGGGTGGATGGGGTGGTGCAGCCCATAGCAAGCAGAAAAGCCAAAGAAACGCCTAGGATTCCGGAACGGTTCATTATTATCTCCCAAAGTGCCGCGATGGGAAATTCGCAAACATCTTTTGGCCTTAAACTATATTAAACCCCTTGCAAGTCAATGAAAACATCGCAGGGGCGTTTACAGAAATCACCAGGATTCTTGGAAGATATCCATTTTGTGGAGATGTCCTGTATTTTTGAGATGCAGATGCACCCGAACTCCCTCAGTTTGTGTGGGATAGCCATTGTTACCAAGCCCGACTCCCACCCACCCAATATTCACGAAGAATTCCCTGTGGCACCTTGGTTTTCACTATAATTCGGATATGAAGAAGAATTCTGGAATTTTTGGATTTTGGTTGTTGATATGCATGCTTCCTGCTTGGGGGTGGTCCGCAACCCAGGGTATTCCGCCGATCCTGCAGGAATGGGTTCCCTGGGTTCTGCGAAATTCCCCAGAACTCGCTTGCCCCATCGGTGAAAACCAAGGTCGCCAATGTTCTTTGCTTTCTAAGCTGCACATTGAAGCTTCGGCCACGGGTGCCCGTTTTGAATTGAATGCAACCTTGTACACGCCCGACTGGATCAATCTTCCCGGTGATCCCGGCACCTGGCCCACCAATGTCCAGGGCCCCGGTCCCATCCCAGTAGTGGAACGGGCTGGCCGGCCGGCGGTTTATCTTCAACCCGGAAATTATCTCCTCAAGGGAACCATTCCCTGGAGTACCCGCCCCCGAACCCTTGCCATTCCCCAGAATGCCGCCATACTCTCTTTGTCAATTAATGGAATCCAAATTAAGCAACCGACCTTGGATGAAAACACCAGGTTATGGTTGGGCGAAAGCGCCATAAAAAATTCGACCACCGCCGGGGGGGATTCCCATATCCGAATTTACCGCAGGCTCATTGATGAAATCCCTGCGCGCCTCATTACGCGGATGTTTCTTGACTTGACAGGTGCGGATCGCGAAATTCTAGTAGACTCCTTGCAAGCCTCGGCCTCCATCCTGATGCGCCTCCAGAGTCAGTTGCCCGCGCGCTTTGATCCAGCAGGCAAACTCCGCATCCAGGCCTCTGCAGGAAATTGGATCATTGAATTCGAATCCCGCTTTACCAAGCCCATCAACGAATTCCGTATGACCCCACATTTTTCCCCACTCCCCGGCGAAGAATTCTGGAGCTTTTCAAGCCAGCCAGGCCTACGGGGAGTAACTATTTCTGGAGTTCCGCAAGTAGATGCCGAACAGGTTCAGGTCCCGGAGGATTGGCGCGGAGACCCTTGTTACCGGCTTACCAAGGAGGTAAAACTCGCCTTGGAAGAAGTGCATCGCGGAGCTGCAAATACGGACCCATCTGATCTTCAATTAATTCGAATCATCTATCCAGATTTTTCTGGAAATGGCGCTACAATTGTTGATCAGTTGACGGGAACGATCCGTCAGCCCATGCGCCTCTCGAGCCAAAAGCCCCTTGAACTCGGTCGCCTTACCCTGGATGGGCAACCCATGGTGGTCACCACTGTGCAAGAGGGCGAGCGCGGTCTCGAAATGCCCGCAGGGCAACACATCCTGGACGCAGTATCCCGCCTGGAAGGGCAAGCATCATCATTGGGCTCTTCCAACTGGAATACCGAATTCGAGCGGGGGGAATGGACCGTCCAAATCCCACCGGGCTGGTGGCTGATTCATGCCTCCGGCTCCGAAACATCTTCGGGAACCTGGGTCAGCGAATGGACCCTTTGGGCGGTATTTCTCGTTCTCCTGATTGCGGCGGCTACATCTAAACTTCTAGGACTGCCGATGGGCTTCATTGCTGCACTCGGCCTCACCATCTCCTACCATTTGCCAGGGTCTCCAACCTGGGTCTTGCTGAATTTGCTTGGGGCTCTTTTGCTATTTAAGGTTCTTCCCGCCGGGAAAGCCATCACGCGCTGGGTTGCCCGCTATGCCGTCATGGCAGGGGCCGTGGCTGCTTTGGTTTTGTTGCTATTTTCTGTCCAGGAATTGCGCACGGTAGTTTATCCGCAACTGGATTCCAGTAGCGAAATTTCTGAGGGGAGCGTGGATGCGGTGATGTTTGAAGATGTTTCCAAAATGGATTTGACCGCCTCCATGGAAATCGCCTCGAGAAGTGGAGGATTCAATGACAAACAAGAAACGGTGAGTACCCCACCGGTGCAGGACGGCATTGTGCAGACAGGCCCGGGGAGGCCCGACTGGAGCTGGGGTCAAGCCTCTTTGCGTTGGTCTTCAACCATTCTACCCAATCAAAATGTCTCGCTCATTTGGGGCGCTCCCTGGTTGATTCGCATTTTCCGACTACTCGCCCTGGCTTCTTTCTGGATATTGACAATCGTAATCATCAAACGATTTGCTCCCAGTCCTGCGAGAGAAAAACTGGCTACATGGCTTCCCCGGGGAACAGGAAAAGCATCCCTGTTGGCTTTGATTCTTCTAGTGGCATCCCCCTCCTCACCTCAGGCTACGGAGCTCGGCGCCATTCCGGATTCGGTGATGCTCGGACAGTTACGGGAGCTCGTCAGCACACCCCCCGCTTGCACGCCTCATTGCAGTGAACTTACCCAGGTGACCATTGAAGCCACAGGGCCCCAGGTGACTTTTCGCCTCGTCGCCGAAGCCCTTGCGCCAAGCATAATGATTCTGCCCAGTGGCTCATGGACCCTGGCCCAAGCCGATTGCCGGGGCTGCACAGTCGGCCGCAACCCTGCGGGAAACCTGGTGGCAGCCCTTCCCCATGGACGCTCCGAAATTCTTCTTCGCGCATTTCCCAACGGAGATGTCCTCGACATTGCTTTCCCCACCGTTCCCCGCCACTTGAATGTGCAAACCCAAGGCTGGAGCAGGCCTCCAGACAATGGTGCCCAAAATAATTCCTCCCTGCGTCTACAAAAAGTCCGCGCCATATCTGCGCAGGCCAAACAAGATTCAGGCAATGTCGGGATTTCTCCCTTCCTACGCGTTCAACGCCATTTGGTGCTCGACCGTCAGTGGACCGTTACCACCACTGTTCAGCGGGTCGCCCCCATCGGAACATCAGTCACCGCCGAAATCCCCCTGCTCCCTGGAGAAGCCGTGCTTTCGGCCATCCCCACCCAGGGGAACCACGTACGCGTCACCCTGTCGGACGAGCGCCCAAGCGCCAACTGGAATTCCATGCTGACCATCGCTGACTCCCTCGCCCTCACTGCAGAAAAAAATACCGAGTGGGCCGAAGAATGGCTGGTGGCAAGCACTCCCCGTTGGCAGACAAACTTCCAGGGACCTCCCAGGCTTGAAGGAGATGTCCCCAGTTGGAAGCCTTGGCCCGGAGAGACTCTGGTCATCCATGCGCGGGCCCCCCACCCCGTTCCGGGCTCCACGTACACGGTCGAAAATGCGAATCTTAATGTCGATATTGCCAGTCAGTCACTCTCCTGCAATTTGAGGCTTACCGTGGTAAGCAGTCAAGGAGGCTCTCTCCGGGTGAAACTCCCGGAAGGCGCCCGTACCGACCGCCTGGAAGAAAACGGCACCAACCTCCCACTTTTGAAGGAAGCCGACGGAGCCATTCGGCTTCCCTTGCATCCAGGCGAACAAACCTTGGTGCTCTACTGGAAGCAAGCCAATCCGTCCTGGGGATTTGTCCGATCTCCACAGGTGCAGATTCCAGGAACCCTGGGCGATATTACCGTCCACATGACCACTTCCGAAGGGTTCTGGACGCTCGCCTTGGGCGGTCCCGCCCTTGGCCCCGCACTCCTTTACTGGGGCATGCTGCTTGCACTGATACTCCTTGCGCTGATCTTGCGCAAAATACCATCTCCCATTGGGCTTGGATCCTGGATTCTTCTTTTTGTGGGAACTTGCACCATCAATGTTTTTGGTGGATTGCCTTTTGCATTGTGGATCGGGCTTCTGGCCTGGAGGGCGAAACGCAACCCCGAAGAAACATCCCCGCAAGCCTGGAACCTGATGCAAATGGGTATTGCAGCCCTCGGCGTAATTTCACTGGCCCTTTTTCTGGGAGTGATTCCCTGGGGACTTTTGGGAAGTCCTGAAATGGACATCCAGGGGAATCATTCCTCGGCCCATGATTTGAATTGGTACCAGGACCGCATGAGCGAAGGATTCCCTCAGGCCTGGATTTTCGGTGTGCCCCTTTGGGTATATCGTGGTGCTATGTTGCTATGGTCGCTCTGGCTTGTCTGGTCTTTGGGCAAGTGGCTCCGCTGGGCTTGGCAATGCTTTTCTGCCGGCCCCCTGTGGAAGCCCACTCCAAAGACGATCCAACATCCAGATTTGCCCCCGCCACCTCCGCGAATTTAGCTTGAAAATTCTTTCCATTAGGGTATAATTCTGTTAATATGCCCAAAAAGACCTTGTCTCCCTTCAAAACTCGAGCCGTCCAGCCTTGGCTGGCTTGGGTTGTCCTGGTCGCAAGTCTTTCATTGACAATTGTTGTCGGCGTAAAGCTCCGCCATGATGAGGAAACATCTCGGCAAAGGGATTTTCTTACCGCAACCGAGGTGATTGAAAGCAAGATTTCAAGCCGCCTGGGGCAGAATGCCCAAATGTTGCGCACCGGTGCCGGCTTCTTCAATGCATCGCCCTCCGTGGATCGTGAAGGATGGCGCACCTTCGCCAGTTCGCTCGAAATGGAGCAAAAACTACCGGGTACCCAAGGATTCGGGTTTGCCTTGGCAATTCCCAAAGATAGCCTAGTGAATCACACGGAGACCATGCATAAAAAAGGGTTTCCGACCTACCAAGTCAAGCCCGCAGGTGAACGAGAGTTCTACTCTTCTATTATTTTTTTGGAGCCCTTCAAGGATCGGAACCTGCGAGCCTTTGGGTATGATATGTTTTCCGAACCCATTCGGCGGGCGGCCATGGAGCTTGCTCGGGATTCCGATGTCGCCATCCTTTCCGGCAGGGTAACGCTGGTGCAGGAAGTCGGCAAGGCTGTGCAGGCCGGCACACTCCTCTACATTCCTGTTTTCCGCAAAGGAATGCCCACGGGCACCATTGAGGAGCGCCGTGCCGCAATCTACGGTTGGGTCTACAGTCCATTTCGGATGACGGATTTTATTGCGGGGATTCTGGATACCACGCATCGCGCGGGAAAAACGAATATTGACATCCAAATTTATGATGGACCTGTCAAACCCGAAAATATCCTATTCAACAACCTGGCACCCACCGCACAAATTCTCCAGACTCGGGAAATTCAGGCCGAGTACTGCGGACGCCCATGGACTCTCGTTTTAACCCAAACCACAACGAAGAATGGATCCCTCATCCAATTTGTCCTTTGGAGCATTCCTTTGGCAGGATTGGTAATCAGCCTTCTTTTGTTTTTTCTCATTCGCGCACTCCTGGCTGGAATCCAAAATCGCACCCTGCTACAGCAGTCATTGAATGCAAACATCTCAGATGTCATTGGGGTCATCGGTTCTGACGGCCGCTATTTGTCTCTCAGTCCAAACATTGAAACGATGTTTGGCTGGAACCCTCAGGACCTTGAAGGAGTCCAGGTACTGGACCAGGCCCACCCGGACGACCAAGCTACCATTAAAGGAGAATGGGAAAAAATCCAGGATAAGGACAGCTCCCAGTCCAACTTTGAATACCGTTTTAGATGCAAAAATGGGGAATACACTTGGATCAAGATGACCTGCGTCAACAACATTTTCGACCCCCTCATTCAGGGGATCTTGACAAATTTCCACGACATTTCCGAGCGCAAGAATGCGGAAATTGAAATTAAGGAAACCAACCTTCGCCTTCAGGAAAGCATTGCCCAATCAACCCTGCTCGCTGTCAAAGCCGAAACGGCGAGCGTCTCCAAAAGCGAATTTCTAGCGAACATGAGTCATGAAATCCGCACCCCCATGAACGGAGTGATCGGCATGACCGGCCTTCTCTTGGATACGGACCTGGATCCCGTGCAAAGACGATATTCGGAGGCAATTCAATCCAGCGCGGATTCCCTGCTAGGACTCATCAACGACATCCTGGACTTTTCTAAGATTGAAGCAGGAAAACTTGCCTTGGAAACCGTTGATTTTGATCTACAGAAATTGATGGATCAATTTGGGCCCACCCATTCCTTAAAGTCGTTTGAAAAAGGAGTGGAACTGGTTTGCGCCATATCTCCCGGTGTGCCATTGAAGTTACTGGGAGATCCAAGCCGTCTGCGGCAGATATTAAACAACCTGACGAGCAATGCGGTCAAGTTTACCCAAAAGGGCGAAGTCTGCGTCAAGGCGGACCTTGTATCCCAAACCGAAAGTGCGGCTGTGATCCGCTTTTCGATCAAGGATACCGGCATCGGAATCCCAATGGACCGAATCAATCTCCTATTCAAAAAATTTTCCCAGGTGGATTCCACTACCTCAAGAAAATATGGAGGCACCGGCCTCGGCCTAGCGATCTCCAAACAACTGGCAGAAATGATGGGGGGCGAAATCGGCGTCAATAGCTTCAATGGTGAGGGGTCCGAATTTTGGTTCACAGTTGCCGTTCTCAAGCAGGAAGCTCAAACTTCTGGTCCAAATTTTCCCCAGGAAGTATCGAATAGACAAATTCTGGTTGTTGATGGAAACTTCACCAACCGGGAATCCCTTTTGACTCTGCTCAAGGATTGGGGCATTCGGGCAGAGGGGGCAAACGATGGGCCCTTGGCATTGCAAAAGATCTACGCAGCTCGGCATTCCAACGATCCATTCCAAACCGTAATTCTGGATTTGCAATTACAAGGAATGGACGGCATCTCTCTCGCCCAGTTCATTAAGGCACAAGAATCCCTGCGAAACCTTGCCCTGATCATGATGGCACCACCGCAGGCCATCACCGAGGCCAGGCGCCTAGAGGGGATCGGATTTTCTGCCATTATCCCCAAGCCAGTCTCTCGGGCGGACTTGGAAGATTCAATCCTTGCTACACTGAATCCTGTGGAACCCGTTTACGAAGCGCAAACCTCGGCGCCCATCCCCGAAGCTCCCCGTCCTGAGACCCCCAATGCATTCCGCATTCTCCTGGCAGAAGACAACCTCACCAACCAACAAGTGGCTTTGGGGATTCTCGCCAAACTTGGATTCACCGCCGACATCGCGCAAAATGGCCGAAGCGCGATCGATTGCCTGACCTCCATGGATTATGATCTAGTGCTCATGGATGTCCAAATGCCGGAGATGAACGGCTACGAAGCTACAATGGAGATCCGGAATCCAGAATCCATGGTCAGGAACCACTGCATTCCCATTATTGCCATGACCGCCAACGCCATGGAAGGCGACCGAAAGAAATGTCTGGAAGCAGGAATGGATGACTATGTGGCCAAGCCAATTATGCCCAAGACCCTGCTGGAGGCCTTGACCCGGTGGTTGCCTCAGACCCCCAAGGAAATCCCTATTTTCAACAAGGAGGATTTCATGGAAAGGGTCATGGATGACCAGGACCTCGCAGAGGATATCCTGAAGGGATTCTTGGCCGACATTCCCAAAAAAATACAGCAATTGAGCCAGGCCATCCAATCCAAGGATTCAACGCAGAGCGAACGCGTTGCGCACACCATCAAGGGCGCAGCCTATTCTGTCGGAGGAGCGCCCCTGGCAAAGCTCGCGAGCGAGCTTGAAGCCATGGCCAGGTCCAATCATTTAGATGCAATGGCGGAGCGGCTTTCTGAACTACAAAATGCCTTCCGACTTTTGCAAGATAAAATCCACGAAGCCTTTTAGGATCATTATCCATTGATGATTGTCATGCTCGTGCCGGGCATGACAAGACAACCGAACAAGGGCCTTACTGCAACAAGCCTGTCATGGCCGGAACGGCCATCACAGAACTCCGGTAAATGAACGGCATGACAAGACAACGGGCATGTCATCCCCCGAAGGAGGATCGCCGCACCTCGCCTGCCGGCTTCATGTTGCATCATTTCCCAGACATTAGCAATTCACTAGGCGTGCTTTCAGTGATTCAAGCTTGCCCCTCAGCTGACGGAACCATGCGGAATAATCAGCGGGCTCTTCATGGTGGGCCGAGTTTTCCATTGTTTCGAGTATCTCTGCGCATTCAACGAATTTTAGGTTTGCCACCGCCCCTTTAAGCTTATGGCTGGCGGAACGAATTTCTTTGAAATTCTCACTTTGTATGGCATCTTGAATACTCTGAAGCTGAGGGTCCATATTCCTGGAAAAAAACGTGTCGATAATCATTTGGAAACGTTCGGGGGGAATACCAAAAGAACCGGCCACAGCAGAAAGTGAGTAAAGGTCTTTTGGCTCCGATTCGTTTTTGATGTAATTTATCTGTAAATAAGAATTCATAACCAGAGACAGCTTTTCCATTTCCAAAGGTTTTTTTAATACGCCATCCATCCCCTCTGCAATAAACCGAGACTCATCATCCTTCATGGTGTGTGCCGTTAGGGCAATTATTGGAGTGTGATATTTGTCCCCGCAACGAATCCGCTTCATCGCTTCGATTCCATCGATTCCGGGCAAATCAACATCCATTAGGATCAGGTCAAACCGTTCAATAACGGTGGCTTCCACCCCTTCTTCACCGGTGGAGGCAACTCGCAAGTTCGGGCCCATTGGCTCTAGAATGGCTTTCATCAATTCCTGGTTGATCAGGTTATCCTCAACCAACAGAATGGATCCAGAATAGCCAAAATTAGAGGTGCTTTGCGCAGGCAAAGAATGGGTTGGGGACGCCTTTTCTGAGGACTCCGTCAGAGGGTGCCTTCCGGGCAAGGTCACCGTAAAACGGCTCCCTTTGCCTAGGATGCTTGTCAGGGTGAGGGTTCCTTGATGAAGCTCCACCAGATTACGGGTAATGGGGAGCCCTAAGCCAGTCCCCTTTAGGCCAGGAATACGGCTTCTCACCTGTTCAAAGGGCTGGAAGATGCGCTCCTGATCGGATTTTTCAATCCCGATTCCCTCGTCCCACACGGAAATTTTCACCATTTGCCCCTCCCCGACCGCCTCGATTCCAATGGATTTTCCGGGTTCGGAAAATTTTAGTGCATTGGAAAGAAGATTGTACATGACTTGTTTAATGCGCACTGCATCAGCGTGAAGAAGTCCCAAGGACGGGGCAATATCGCACTGAACCTGTATGCCTTTGCGGTAAGCGACAGCCTTAACCATTTCCGGAAACCCCGCAAGCATCTTGCCCAGATCAAAAAGATTCTTATCCAGTTCAAAGGTTCCCGATTCAATTTTGGCCAGGTCCAGCAGGTCGTTAATCATATTCAATAAATGATCCCCACTATCCTTTATGTACCCCACATAGTTCTTTTGATCGCGGGTTAGTGAACCAGCCTTTTCCCCTGCGAGAATCTGACTGAAACCCAGAATCGCATTCAAGGGCGTCCGAAGCTCGTGACTCATCGAGGCCAGGAATTCGCTTTTCGCCCGATTGGCAATTTCAGCCGCCATTTTGGCCTGTTGTAAGCCTTGCTCAAAATGAATGCGACGAGTTATATCAATTAAATATCCTTCGGAACGTATGAGGTTTCCCTGCTCATCCCTTTCTATGCTACAGGTATTTGCAACCCAGCGAATGGAGCCATCTTTATGAATGATCCGATGCTCAATCGGTGGCAAACAATTACCCGATCGGACGCCAGCAAGGTAATCCAATACTGCTTTGCGATCCTCATCATGGATCATGGAAAGCCAGATGCCTGGCTGGGCCTGGTACTCCTCGGGAGTGTAGCCGGTAACATTCACCGATTGGGGACTATGAAAAAATAGAACCGGATGATCGCCACAATAATCCACGAAATAGATGTACTCATTAATATTTTGCACCAGGGAACGGAAGCGTTTTTCGCTTTGACGGAGTTCATCAAGGACCTGTCTGCGTTCAAATTCACCTGCCACACGAATAGCCACCAATTTGAGCATAAAATCCACCAGGCGCTTTTTTACCAAAGGTTTGCGGCAGGTCAAGGCAATCAACCCGATGGCCTTACCTTCTGAATTCCAAAGGGCTGTACCAACGAAGCTTTCCGCAACCAACCCTTCCAGAATTGTATCCCGGGGAAACCGCTGACGGATTCCCGTGGGGTAAACACAGGTCCGATTGGCCACCACTTCCTGGCAGGGAGAGTCTTTGAGGTCATGCTCAAAATTTTCAAGGATTTTTCCGTCTGAGTATACGACCACGGTTTTGGCCGTTTGGCAATTGTCATCTAGCTTTTCGATGCGCACCTGATCCATTCCCAGATGTTCAGCCAAATATCCCGCTACCGATTGAAAGAAGTCTTCGTGTGAATGCACATAGGAATTCTTGAGCAAAAATGTCTGGGTTTTTTCGATAAGGAGTCGCTCAGAAATATCCTCATTGACCGCGATGAAATTAAATATTTTACCATTTTCATCCAGAATGGGAGCAATACACACGGACTCCCAATAGAGCTCGCCATTCTTTTTCCGGTTCTGTAGCACCCCCCGCCATTCCTTCCCGGCAGTAATCGAAAGCCACAAATTCACATAAACTTCCTTAGGCGTTTTTCCCGATTGTATTATGCGAATATTTTCGCCCATGACTTCTTTGGCGGAATACCCCGTTTCGGATAAAAACCGGGGATTAACATATTCGATAGTCCCATCGAGACTTGTCATGATTACGGATGCGGGATGCTGCTCAACGGCTTTTGATAATTTTTGCATCTCCTCTCGGGTAGATTTGCTCTGGACCTCCTGTTGATGCCTATTCAATGCTGCAGTAACGATGGCGATTAGAATGGACTCGGCAAAAGGTTTCACCAAAAATCCAGAGGGTTCGCAGCTTTGTGCCCGAGCCAAGGTATCGTGATCATCGGTCTCAGTGAGGAAAATTATGGGGATGGAATGATCCCTCCGAATTTGGATTGCTGCTTCAATTCCATCAATCAAATCCAACAAGCCAATGTCCATGAGAACAAGGTCTGGCTTAAGGTCCCTTGCCTTTTCTACTGCATCCAACCCACAATTCGCAAATCCAACGACTTCAAAATGGGTCTGTCTGAACTTTCGCTGGATGATGCATGCCATTTTTTCTTCTTCATCCACGAGAAGAATGCGTTTATTGCTGGACATAGTCCCCTCCCCTGGGTTGTTTTTAATCCTAGCATTTTTTGCGGGAGTTTGGTTGGTGGCAACAAATATTGGTACAATTCATTCAAATGAACCAGGAGCATATATGAAAGGGGAACCCTTGCATCAAATTTTGTTAGTGGATGACAGCGAAACGATTCAATTGGTTATTTTAGGAATATTGGATTCTTTAGGACTCTGTGCAGATGTGGTAAATAGCGGAAGCGAATCTATTCAAGCACTTTCCCACGAAGATTATGATTTAGTTCTAATGGACATCCAAATGCCAGATTTGGACGGATACCAGACCACAAGAATCATTCGCAATCCAGCATCAACCGTCAGGAACCACCATATCCCCATAATCGCCATGACAGGCAACATCGGGGCCAGTGAGCGTAAAGCATGCCTGGAAGCCGGAATGGATGATTATTTGGCCAAGCCTATTTATAGACAGGAATTAACCATAATCCTAAGTCGCTGGCTTCGGAATTCTCTTCCGGGAAGACAGGTGACCATTCCTGAATACATGATGACGAGTCAAGCGCTGCAATATTTTAACCAGGAAAACCTACTCGACCGCGTTGCCGGAGATCTGGATCTAGCCCAGTGCGTGGTGCGTGGCTTTTTGCAGGAGGTTCCCCTAAAACTCGCAGAGATCCGCATGGCCCTAGAGCGGGTGGACGCAATAGCCTGCGAACGTAGTGTGCACACCATCAAAGGCTCTGCGGCTACCGTGGGTGCGGATGTTTTCAGCATGCTTGCCTGGGATTTGGAGCTTGCCGCAAACAGTGGAAACCTGGAACGGGTGTCCCACCGCATGCCAGAGCTTGAGGCTCAATTCCGTGAGCTTAAACCTGTTCTCACTGGATTCACGATGGCTCCTACCACTCCTTGCCCGGGTGAATGATCTTGGCGGAGCACTTCTTGCTTGCCTTCAATAGGTTTTTGTATGGCCCACCCTTAGCATTTTTAATAAACGCCTGCTTATTGGAATCGTAGGCAAAAATATTCGGGTCTATGGTGATGCATTCATCACAGGCCGTACAGAGTTTGGATTCAATATAGGGCGTATCGAAATTCACAACAGGGGCCTGTATTTTAGATGCAATGGGGGCCGAAACCATTTTGAATGGATTCGTTTTATCCTGGGGTGCGACGGCGATTTGGCCAAGTTCCAATGCGGACAGTCCTGCCAAATTCCCCGCAAGCTTGGCCATGGCCTGTTGCACGGCTTCCTGGTTCAACGCTTCAATCTCGGATGACAAGTCATTACGAAGATCCGCCAAGGCGCTTTCTTTGTCCTTGGCAGCCTCGGTACGGAGCTGTTTTTCAAGTTCGGTAAGGTAGGGATTATTTACTCCCGAAACTTCGCAGAGGGACTTCCACAAGTGACGTTTATCCGCAGTCTGGGCCACAATACGCATCGATGGCACCTTTTTTACCAAAGCATTCTGGGAATTGCGGAAAAATATGAAAGGAAGCTTGCCACTTCGATCCGCATAGGGCAACTCGAGGTAGGCCGAAATTTCGATGGCGCGGGATTCCTGGTTCGCGGGCAAATCCGAAAAGTCACTCTGATATTGAGCTTCAGTAGCTGCAAAATCCGCAAAGGTAATCTTCTTTTGCATCAGGTCTTTTTTCCCTGCCGCATTCAAAAATTCGATTGTGGAACTGGCCCAAACGTCTTTAAGATCGGGGTTCTCCGCTAGATCAAAGCGCTTCAGGAAAACCTCGGACTTGTCAGGATCGTAGCGGAAAAGAGGCAGGGCACGAGAGAGCACTGCTTGGTCACACCTGCCAGAATCTGCATCGTTCAATATGGAAAAAAGCCCAGGGCGCGGAGAAATGAGCCCCGCTTGCAGGTGGGCTATCGCCTGGGGCCGGGCAACGGTATCTTGGATTACATAGACACCCTTGAGCGCGACGGGAAGCATCTCAATTTCCAGAGAACAGCGCAGCGCAGTCGAGCGACTGAATGCCTGATAGGTATTGTAGAAGGCTGACTTTTCCAAAACCACCTTAACCGGAAGACCGGAGGTCACCAAGGGGAGCAAGGTACTGTAAAAAAGATTCTTGTCGCCCTGATCCTTGATCATGACCACAAAAGGGGGACAAAGCCCGACTTCATCGTTGGTAAGTTTTTCCCAATTGAAATCGGCAAAATAGGAATCATGGACGGCAGGATCGTACTTGGAATTGCGTTCCAGCCAAGCCATGCGGATCAGCTTCAGGCATTCTGCCATTTGATTCAGGTGTTCCACGGCTTGTTTTTCAATGCCAGGAAGATCCGAAATCGCAATCACCTTGCAAGATGGAATACGACTTTCGAAGTCAATGTTCCAGACCGAGAGCTGCTGATGAAGAGCTTGAACCCGGGAATAGGTGCTGGAATCCAGTGCGGCTTTTTTCGCATTCTTTCCAAATACCTTGGAGACTGCGCCTAAGTCGAGACTCGCGCCCGCAAAGCTTCCCAGCGAACGCTCCAATTCCGCCTCATGGTGGCCCGATGTCCGCAATACTTCCAAAGTCAGAATATCAGAGACATTCTGGGTGGCAATGGAGACTTTGTTGCGCAGGGCTTGTAGCGGAGCAGACCAGGCAGATTCAACGATTTCTTGCAGTTCCATATTATGACTCAACCGAATAGCGGGTTAAATAATCATCCAGAAGTTTGGCTTTGGCCTTGCGGTCCACGGTGGCCACTTTGCTGTAGCGAATGTCGGAGTAGGTAGGAACTTCCGGATTGTAATAAATCAAGCCGAGGGGTTCTTTTTCCATGTGAGAATTGGCCGCTACCGCCTGCGCCGCATTGATGTTGCGCGGATCGTGGGCCACCACGGGTGCATCACGTAGAATCCCTTTGTCTACGGGAATTCCCTCTGGACTTTCCAAAAATTTTCCAGGAAAATCGACGCTGCCACCTTGGAAGGCGTTAGGCATAAAAACCGGGCACCGTTGCAGAATACGGACAAAGGCCAGGCCCTTGTGCTTCCATGCTTTTTCCAGAGTCGCCTGCATGTGCCCAGGCAACCAGGACGCTGTTTGTGCAATAAAGGAAATATTGGAAATACCCAGAGCCACACTCAATGGATTCAAGGGCTCCAAATAGGAACCGCGAGGCGAGGTATTGGAGACAGTACCGATCCTTGAAGTGGGAGAAACTTGCTTCTTGGTCAGCGCATAAATTTCATTGTCCAAAACCATGACCATAGAATTGATGTTGTAGCGCAGGGTATGAAGCCAATGGTTCCCGCCAATGGAGAAGCAGTCGCCATCACCCATGACGGTCAACAATTTCAGCTCAGGCCGGGCCAGGGACACGCCAACCGATACCGGCAAGGCGCGACCATGCAGGGTGTGGAAACCATACGCCCGCAGGTAGTGAGGAAACCGGCTCGAACAGCCAATGCCCGAAACACAAACGACCTCTTCGGGGTGGACTTGATTGTCCCGCAACATGCGCTGGAGGGCTCCCAAGGCACCATGGCCTCCGCAACCCTTGCACCAGCGGGCAGCTTCAGTGGTGTAATCATCCATTCCATAACTACAGGTGGATTCTTCTTTCTGCACGAAGTCATCAATAGTTAACGACATATTAAATCCCCTTCTTGGTTTTGAGGGCTTGAATTTCTTGCCGGATAACGCCATGTACTTCACATGGCATCAGGGGGCGGCCTGGAACCATGCCCCAGCAATCCACATCTACCAAAGTATTGGCCCGCAAGATAATGGCCAGCTGGGCATAGCGGCGGTTTTCTTCGGTGATGTATGGATCTCCCATGCGGTCACAATAATTGAGTTCGACGGTCATTACCTTTTTGAACTTTTGGAACGCGGCCTTGATTCCTGGTGGCAATGGGGAGATGAACTGGATGTTCATTGCCGACACACGCAGTCCTTCCGCCTGGGCTCTTTCTACGGCTTCCCAAATGGCGCCACGGGTAGAGCCCCAACCCACGATCAGCAGATCCCCTTCGGCTTCTCCAAAGATTTCCGGAGCCTTCAGAGTGGATTGCAGGACCGCCAATTTGCGGCTACGCATGGTCATTCCCTTTTGATTGGATTCGGCCAGGTAATTGATTTTGCCGGCTTCATTGTGATTCAGGCCCGTTGCGACCCACATGCCATTTGGGCGCCCGGGCAGGATCCGCTGAGAAAGCCCCGTTTCCAGATCCCAGTCAAAGGGCTTGGCACCGGCTTCCACTGGGCTCAGATCCAAAGGCGTGGTCAACATGTCCTCGACTACCTTGGGACGGGCAAATAGCTGACGCCCGGTGGCCAAATTGGCATCGCTCAGCACAATGACCAGGGCTCGGAATTCTTCGGAGATTTTGCGAGCCAGGGGCATGATGTGGTAACATTCCTCGATCGAGCTAGGAGCCATCACTACCTTGGGTGCGTCCCCGGGAGAGGCAAATAGGGCGTTGAGCAGATCACCTTGTTCCACCTTGGTGGGAAGTCCCGTAGAAGGGCCTCCACGCTGGACATTCACACAGACCAAGGGAGTTTCGGTCATCACGGTCAGACCCAAAAATTCGGTCTTAAGCGCCATTCCTGGCCCGGAAGTAATGGTCAGGGCAGGCTTGCCCGCCCAATTGGAGCCAATGGCCACACCCACTGCGGCGATTTCGTCTTCTGCCTGATGAACCAGGCCACCGAAATCTTCAAAAAAGGCCGCGAGCTCGTGGGAAGCAGAAGTGGCCGGGGTAATGGGATACATGGAGCAGAGTTCATACCCCGCAGCGATGGAGCCCAGGGCGATGGCGGTATTGCCGTTCATCGCCACCTGTTCGGGCAGTCCTTTCACGGGCGCCACAACGAAGGTCTGAGAAAAATGGTTCATCCCAAATACATAGCCCGCTTCAATCAGATCCATATTTTTTTGAATCACGGCCGGTGGTTTTTTGGCGAAAATTCCCCGCACAAACGACTTGGCAACCTCAAGATCCTTGTTGTACAGACAAGACAACATGCCCACGATAAACATGTTTTTTCCCTTGGCGGAATCATCCGTGACTTTGGCGCAGGCTGCATCGATTGGCAACTCCCAAACCTGGCCACCCTGGGTAGACAAGGAATCCAGAACTTCCCGGTATTGTTTGCAAATCTGAGGGTCCGCATGGGTGGCCCACATATTATCGATAATCACAATCACATCTGGCGCCAGTGCGCCAACCTGGATCCGGGAAAGCAAAGCCATTTCGTTGAAGGCCACCACCAGGTTGGTGAGGTCGCCCCCATTGGTAACCGGACGGGAGGAGAGGCGAATGCGATTTCCGCTTGCGCTCCCTACCGTGTGCGGTGGCGGCTGGATTTCGGAAGGAATAATCTCGACGGTCCACAAGCCATTGCCGCTCTTGGCGCAGAGCTCGGCAAAGGTGGTACCGGCCTTTTGGGCGCCTTCACCCGCATCGCTTACGATTTCAACAATATGTTCTTTGAGCTGTATAGGTTCTTTCATAACGACTATCCTTTTTCCGGAACAACTTCCGGCCTTTGATGACAATCCAGGTGACAGGATTCACAACCGGCACTAGGCCTGCAGGGGTCTACATTCTTCATAGTTTTTTTGTGCAAGAGGCTCACTTTGGCCCACAGAAGCGACAGGATCCAAATCACTCCAATTGTGGCAAATACTGGCAATAAAACATCAAACATATTAACCTCCCATTCCTGCAAAACCCATAAAAGCCATCGACAAAATCCCTGCAATCATCAGGGTCAGTGCTGTGCCTTTAATGAGACGCGGAATATTTGCGAATTCAAGGTCCTGGCGAAGACCCGCCATAATGGTCAGGGCCAGGGTATATCCTGCGCCCGCGCCCAAAGCAAACACCAGGGCTTGCAATAAGTTGTATTCGCGGTTGGTCTGGAACAAAGCCACCGCAAGGATTGCGCAGTTGGTGCTAATTAATGGCAAAAATATGCCCAAGGCTCTAAAGAGCGAGGGGCTGAATTTCTTAACCAGCATTTCCACCAATTGCACCGCAGAGGCAATGACGGCAATAAAGGATATGAGTTGCAAATATTCAGCGTGCATTTTTACCAAAACCCAATGGATGGCAAAAGCCGAGCCCGAGCTCACCAGCATTACAAAGGTCACTGCGGCACCAAGTCGTAGAGCCGTATCGGCCTTTTTGGATACACCCAAAAAGGAACAAATGCCTAAAAAATAGGCCAGCACAAAATTATTAATGATACATGAACTCAGGAATATAAAACCCAACGAATCGGTATTCATGCTTTCGTCCTCATTTTTTTGACCCGTTCATTAATCACATTGACCACGAGGAGCAATGCGCCCAGCACAAAAAAACCACCACTGGGAAGAATCATGATCACCCAAGGTTCGTAGGAAGGACCAAAGACGGAAATGCCCGCAAAGGTTCCATTGCCAATCACTTCGCGGATAGCGCCCATGCAGAACAAGGCCAAGGTGAACCCCAGCCCACTCCCAAGGGCATCAAGGCCCGAAAGCCAAATTCCATTTTTGGAAGCGAAGGATTCGGCGCGACCCATGATAATGCAATTCACGACAATCAGTGCAATGAATGCGCCCAAGCTACGGTATATTTCAATACTGATCGCTTGGATGATGTAATCCGCCACCGTAACAAAGGTGGCAATAATCATGATGAAGGAGGCGATGCGGACTTGGGGGGGAATCAGGTTGCGAAGCATCGAAATCAACATGCTAGAAGAAACCAGAACAAAGGTCGTGGCAAGCCCCATGGAGAGGGAATTCGAGACCGAATTGGTTACGGCGAGGGTTGGGCACATCCCCAAAAGAAATACGAATACCGGATTTTCCTTCCACAGCCCACTCAAAAAGGTGGTTGCAGACAAACTAGTCTTTTCCATGATAACCCTCCACCATTCGCGCGATGATGGGGATCATCGTCGATGAATTGGATTGAAGCAGACGGCCCACCGCTTTGGAGGAAATGGTTGCACCCGTAATCCCGTCAATTTGCCAAGCCTCCGTTTTCTTCCCGGATTTTGTCACTTGCAGGGAATGAAGCAAGCCCGAAGAATCGGCATTGAGGCTCAAATCCAAAGCGGTGAAATTGGCGCAGAATTTGGCATCCTTTTCGATTTTATCGCCTAGGCCGGGGGTTTCCTTGGACTCAAGCACCTTCAGTCCAATCATGACCTGCCGTTTGGGAGAGTAACCATAAATCACTTTGATGATATCTGCAAACCCTTGCCCCTGCGCCTCAATCGCCACGCCGGAAACCTGGTGGGAATCATCATATCCGAAAAACAACCGCCCTGCGTCCGGACCGTCCAGGCGGACGACTTTGACATGGGTGGAACCAGGGAGGACCTCCAGGGCTGCCGCCTGAACCATCAGATCCTTGTTGGCCTGAATGGGCTTTAAGGTTAACTGATAAGAAGTTACAATCAAAACCCCGGAGATCACGGCGATCAAGCCAAGGGTATTGATCATTTTCCAGCTGGTCACAGTCTCGCTCATTTGGACGCCCTCACCCCATAGACCCGGGGAATCATCAGGCGGTTCATGAGAGGAACCAGAGCGTTGGCCAAAAGGATCACATACATGACGCCTTCGGGCAATCCTCCCCAGATGCGGATGACTACCACCACCATGCCGATAAAGGCGGAATAAACCCACACGGCCAAAGGGTTGATGGGCGAAGTCACCATATCGGTGGCCATGAAAACGGCACCGAGCATGAGGCCTCCAGAAAATACCGTGAAGAGCGGAGTGGGATAAGTGGGGTCCACTGCATGCAAAATGCCGGTGAGAATGGCTGCGGAAGCAATAATTCCAACGGGAATCCGCCAGTCCAGCATTTTGCGGATTGCAAGATATGCGCCACAGCAGAGAATCAATAAGGATGAGGTTTCTCCGATGGAACCCGCAACCCCGCCCAGGAATAAATCAGAGACACCCGTCGCCACGCACTCAAATTTGAACGCAGCCAGCGGAGTGGCGCCAGACATGCCATCCACCACAGGCTTGGAGAAGGGGAAAGCGAAGGTGGAGGAAGGGAAGGAGGAAAAGCGATCCAAAGCAAAGGTGGCTGACCAAGTGGTAATGGAAGCAGGAAAAGCAGTTTGCAAAAAGGCCCGCCCCACTAGGGCTGGATTGAAAGGGTTATACCCAAGTCCTCCGAAAATCATTTTCCCCAGCAAAATAGAAACGACCGAACCCACCAAGGTCATCCAAAGAGGAAAGCTCGGCGGAAGGGTTAGCCCCAAAAGAATTCCCGTAATCAAAGAGGAATAATCGGAAGTACTTTGCTCGCGGCCCGTCAAACGGTTGTAGATACTTTCCGTCACAAAGCATCCCATGGTTGCTGTGACCACCACAGCCAAAGCGCCTAGACCAAACAGGTAGACAGCATAAGCCACAATGGGCAACATGGCATAAACCACATGTCGCATAATCATGCGCACATCCAGTTTATTTTGGACATGGGGGGAAGTGGTCAAGGTGGTCGGTAGAAATTTACCCATTTGATTTCCCGCTGGCCTTGCGCTCGCGCGCGATCTGCTTACTGATCCGGAATTGTTGCACGAGAGGTATGTTGGATGGACAGACATAGCTGCAACATCCGCATTCAAAGCAATCCATCAAATTGCACTCACTGACCATTCTGTCGTATTCTCCCTTGCGGGCCATGAGGCCAAGTCGCGCGGGTATTAAATGCACCGGACAGGCGTTGACACAGGCCCCACAACGGATGCAGGGATAAATGACCCGTTCCTGCTCATCCCGGCTTGCTAAAACCACAATTCCGGAAGTGCCTTTGGTCACAGGCGATTCTAGGAAGGAAACGGATTTTCCCATCATGGGACCGCCGAAAATAACTTTGTACGGAGTTCCGTGGGTTCCCAGAGTGCTGAGAATAAAATCAAGGGGGGTTCCAATGGGAATCAAATAATTCCCTGGTTTTTTGATTCCATCTCCGGTTATTGTAACCACGCGCTCAATGAGCCCCATCCCCACAGGCAACAGGCGCCCAATCTCAGCAGCAGTGGCGATATTGGATATCATGATTCCAATGTCGGCGGGGATTCCGCCCGAAGGAACTTCCTTGCCGAACATGGCCTTGGTGAGCATTTTTTCGGCACCCTGAGGGTACTTGGTCTTGAAAACCTCTACCCGGATGTTTGCCTCATTTTCACAGGCTTTACGCATGACCGCAATGGCATCGGGCTTATTGTCCTCGATGGCGATTACCAGATCCGTCGCCTTTGCCGCCCGCAACAAAAGCTTGGCCCCCAGCACAATATTCGCGGATTGCTCCAGCATGACCCTATGGTCGGAGGTCAAATAGGGCTCACACTCCGCCCCATTCAAAATAATGGCTTGAATGGATTTTCCTTTGGGAGGAGAAAGCTTGACATGGGTCGGAAACGCAGCGCCACCAAGACCCACCATTCCCATGTCCCGAATGGCCTGCACAATTTGTTCTGGAGTCAATTCATCCACATTCACTGACGAAGAGACTTCTACATCTTGACAGGAGGCCGGATCTGGAATGATGACGATGGAGGGCGTGGGGTTTCCGTTGCTATCTAAGGAATTCCCCACCAGCTTTACCAAGCCCGTTACGGGGGCATGCACCGGTACCGAAACGAATCCATCAGGCAGAGCGATCACCTGACCCCGTCGCACCTGCTGGCCAGCCTGCACAATCGAGCGGGCAGGCGTTCCCGCGTTCTGCGCCAGATGCACCACGTAATAGGGAGCAAAGGGGAATCGACGCACCGGCTTTCCTGCGGTGAGAATTTTGGCGTCGTCGGGATGGATTCCGTGGGGGAAAGTTCGCATCAAACTAAGTCCCCGCAAGTTGGATCAAGGAACGGGTGACATTTTCAATCACCTCTTTCTGTACGGATTCACGCAGGGCGGACTCATCCAGGGGAGGACGATTGAGTCCTTTCAGTTGGCGCAGAAGAGCTTTGCAGCTCTGGTATTCCTGGGTGCGATCGAGCAGCTCCCGGGACACCTTCAAGGATTGGGTGGTTTTTACCACAGGCACCGTTTCCTGCCGATCTTCAAAATCCAAGCCCAGATAATCCGCAACGGGCGTACCGGTCAAGGTATTGAGAGGGGAAAAATGCGAGGCAAAGGAAGGGTCGCTGACCACGAGATCGGCGAAGGTCTGTCCCGCGCGGAAAGAGGCATCGAGCTGGGTCTTGGGGTGCAGGATTATCGTTTCAGAAAAATCCCCGGAAGTCCCGGAATACATGGGGTACACACCAGAGTTCACTGCACGGCCAGAGAACTCCGCATAGTTCTTGCCCCCAGGACTCAGTATTTGAAAAATGGATGGCTTCTCAGAACGGAACCCGGCAGAAAACCCATGCAGCAGGTGTTCCTGATCCTCCAGGGAACTTTGCAACACAAACAAATCATGCGCAATCAACTGCTGGAGCAAGGAAGATGGATGGGAATGGAGCGTATCAAAAATGAGAACCTTGATGGGAGCCCCGGTGCGGAACAATTCATTCAAGGCGCTTGGGCGACGGAAAAAATCCGTGTCGGTTCCGGTGATCACGAGCGGTGGACAAAGGGCGAGCTCTTCGGCAGATAATTGTTTCCAATGGAAATCCTGAAAAAAGGAGTCGTGAATGCGGGGATTGTAGCGTCCTGCAAGCTCAAGTTCGGTCTTGCGCAGGGTAATAAAATCCGAGCAAATCTTGGACATGTGAGCTTCCCAAATTCCCAAGGCCAGTTCGATCCCTTCCCCACTTCCGTTCTGAGCCCAGGGAACCACCACGGGCGACCATGGATAGACGCCTGCCGCATTCTGGCTGATAATGCCATGGGAAGAGCACCCTAGTCCAATGCTGCCCTGCAGATGCTTCTGCCGCAAGGTATCAAGCTCCCCCAACAGGGTGTGCACATGGACGAGCCACTGCCGATCAACAGGATTCTGTTCCCGGTCCATGCGTTGGGCAAGCTCTGCCAAGGTGAGGTCGTTTCCGGTCAAATTTTCTAGCACCTTGTTCAAGTCGCCCGATAAATTTACAGACAAACGTTGTTTATTGTGGAGTTTCAATCTCGCTAAATTTTCTTCGGCCCTTCCGAGCAGGATCCGGGATTTTTTGCGGGCCTCGATGCGGGCCACGGCGGAAAATAAATGTGAGATCGTTTGAGTGGAGGTGTCTTCGGTCTTCACAAAGGACTGGAAGGCATCCTTGTCCAATAACACATTTTCAGGCTTTTCCAGAAAACGTGGCGAGGAGTTGGGAAGCAAATTGAAAAAGGCGCGCTGGGCTTCGGTATTGTCTACGACCAGAATGCCGCCATCCACAAAGGTCGCGGCAGGAAGAACATGTCCCGCATTCCTAAGCTCGCTCCCCAGCGCAGCACGGTCACCACTGTAGGATTCAATCACCACCGGAAGGCTTTCCTCCCAAATCATCCGCAAAGGAATACCATCGCGACCAAGAGTCTTCAGAGTTGAGGCGAGGATTCGGGCACAAGAATCCAAATGGCGGATGGAAAAATTTTCGCGTTGCAGGAAGGCTACCAGCGTATTTACGAAATCCGCAGGTTCCACCATTCGGCGGGCATGAATTTCGATTTCGGCCTGGAACATTTTTCCCGAGCCCGCGGGCAAAACGCCCGTCGCCAGCACGGGAGTCGCCACCACCAGAGAAGTCTGGCCTGATGCTAAAAACTTGCCATTGTGCGCCCAGAAACTATGCAAATCCGCAAGTGGCTCTAGCGTGGTCGGATGGTGGCTCAAGGCGTCGGGAGTTGGAATGGGACGACGGGAGCTACGCACCTCGTCCTCAATGGATTCTTGAGGGATATTATAAAGATCGGAAATGCGCTGATTGTAGATCTCTTCTTTGGGATTCAAAGGAGGCTGAAACAGAAACCGCGCTCCGGCAATCCCAACTGGATTTTCGGAATTCAGGGCGAGAGCAGCAGAAATGGCCTGCGGATTAATGGAGCCATAATGCACCAAAGAAAACCCTGGCAATCCCAGGGCCGTAGACAAGGCCCGGGAATGGTTCCTGTCTATGAAGGAAAGAGTTTTGCGGGCCAGCTTTTTATGGAGTTCCGGCGTCATGAAATTCACCTTCACCAAAGGCAAATCCCTGGACAAATCCTGAGGAATGGCTTCGGTGGTCACGACCCAGTGGTCTGCGCCTTCATTCAGAAAAAAGGAATCGAGGTGCTGGCGGCCGGTCAATTCCGCGAATTCCTTCACGATGGCCTGTAGCAGGTCCGCAACATGATTGGTGAAAAAAGTCTGTCGTGCAGCCCATTGACGGTCGCGCAGAATGGCGGGAACATTGAGCCCGGTGGTCATGGGAAGGTCGAGATTCCAGAACTCAGGGATACGACGGCGCGTTTCGCCAAAAAGAATTTTCTGCGCTGGGGTCGGCGAATCAATCAGGTCTTGGGCCGTTCCCAGGAACTTGGAAATAACCCCAGAATCAGGATGGACATATTCGGTTTCACAGCTGGAGTGGATCACCATGACCGGAAGCAAGGCCACCTCGCTCAGGCGATGGGCAATCAAAGTAAAATCTGCGGATTGTTGAGAGTTGCCCGCAAAAAAACGAAAAAGCGGAAGACGGAGGGTCTGGTTGTTTCCGGTAGAAAGGTCCTTCACATGAATGACCAGTGGCAGGGTTTTTTGGGTCAAGTTGGTAAGGGCTATGGCCTGCTCATTCAATTTTTCATTGGTGAACAGCGCAGAACTGCGCAAACCACCCAGGGCCGCCCCGGTAATGTGGCTGATGGAGTGATCGCTCTTCCAGCGGGCACCGCAAATTTCCTGTTCCAAGGATTCCACCACCGCAAATTGTCCAGCCGTGCGGCTTTCGTTTCGTTTGCCATGGTGCAAATCTGAATGTCGGTTCTTCCTAAAAAACATGATTCAAGTCCTTTGTCACAGCCAATTATCCGATGGGCAATGCTTTGGTCCGAATGACCCGTTTTGCGGCCTGTCCGGTCTCAAACTGATTCTTTTCGTTGATCCAGATGATCGCCCCGGTTGGACACCGGGCAATGATGGATGGGGTCGCAAAATCATTGAGGGCGTAGTCAATCACGGGCAAATTATTTTTCATGGAAACCAAGCCTCCACTGGCATCCATGGCACACTTGCCACAGGCGATACAAGCCACGGCGCACTCGGCCTCAGCGGCGTCTCCGGCCTCAATATTTTTGCAGTTGACCCACAGCTGCCGAGAAACGGGCTGAATGGAAAACAATTGCTTCGGACAGATTTCTACGCAGTCCCCGCACGCCGTGCATTTGTCCAGGTCCACAGACGGAAGTCCGTTTTCGCTAAAGGATATGGCACCGAAATTACACACAACACCACAATCTTTTAGCCCCAGGCAACCCCAGTAACAACCTTTTCCACCTCCGGCAACTAGGGCTGCAGCCCGGCAGGATTCCATTCCGGTGTAACGCGTGCGCTGACGCGCAACATGTGCCCCTCCGGCGCAGGCAAGCCTTGCGACCCGTTTTTCCGTGTCACCGAGCTCTACACCCAAGTGGGAGGCAATTTGCAGTTTGACCCCGGCGCTACTGATGGTGCATTTTGCAGGGTTTTCCGTTCCCCCGACCAGAGCCTCCGCAAAGGCACGGCAACCCGGATTGCCACAGGCGCCACAATTCGACCCAGGAAGCATCTGCTCCACTTGGTCAATTCTGGGGTCCTCCACCACCGCCAACTTGCGGTTGGCAAAGGCAATAACCCCCGCCAGGAAGGCTCCGAGCCCACCCATGAAAAGAACTGCAGGAATCACAATCTCAGAGTTCATTTTGACCCAGAAAAAAGACGAACCAAACCAAAATCAGGATGAATGACGGCTCATGCCGAACAAGCGCGCCAAAGATAGGATTTTTGGAGGCTTTTAGTACCCAGGGATTAGGCTCTTAACTTCTTCATCACGTCGTTCACGACCATCCCGGCCAGGAACTGCCCAAAAGTAGCGGCGATATGGGAAACAGAGGCGTTGATTTCCTGCTTGGAATCGCACCAGTCCTTGGCCACCAAGTCACCGCAGTCGTCCCCTCGCACCTCATCGGCACAAATGCACTTGTGGCTTCCGTCCCGGGCGGAGGTGTGGCGGATTTCCTGGGCAGATTCCAGGGAATACACGCATTGACAATCCCCAGTAAAACCCCGTTCCCGCAATTTTTTCCGGACGAGCTTGGCCAAGGAGCAATTTTTTGAGGCCCAAATGCTTCCAATGCGGATTTGGCTGGGATCCATTTTATTGCCGGCCCCCATGGAAGAATAAACGGTTGCACCCGCGCCATGGGCTGCCATGATCAGATCAACCTTGTGGCTAAGGCTGTCAATGGCGTCAATGACATAGTCGAATTTTTCCAGGTGAAATTCTTCACGCCGGGAAGCCTCGTACACGCCGTGAATCGGTTCGATGGTGGCCTTGGGGTGGATATCCCGGAGACGGGAGGCCATTTCCATGACCTTGGATCGGCCCAGATTTTTTGTCGTGGCCTGGAGCTGGCGATTGATGTTGGTGACACAAATGGTGTCGCTATCCACGAGCGTAATCCGCCCAATCCCACTACGCACCAGCGATTCCGCGCACCAGGAACCTACGCCCCCAAGCCCAAAAATCGCGACATCCGTAGCGTGCAAAGCCTCAATGCCATCATCGCCAAGCATGAGGGCCAACCGGTGAAACTGGGGGGATACTGCCATGGCCCCAAAGATAGCTAGATATTCCCCTTGCTCTCGCCCCTTATCGGTCTGGAACTAGCATTGATCTGGTTTGTGCAGGGATTGGACCCCTGTTTTTATTACAATTCCTTTATGAAATATTGGCTATTGAAGTCCGAACCGGGCGCATTTTCAATTCTAGATTTGGAGCGGAAAAGGAAGGAATCCTGGGATGGAGTCCGCAATTATCAGGCCCGAAACAGCCTGCGCGATGAAATGAGTCCTGGGGATCTGGGAATTTTTTACCATTCCAATGCCCTTCCCTCCGGTGCGGCCGGCGTTTGCCGAATTGCAAGCCCGAGTCGCCCCGATCCCACAGCCTTTGAACCAGGGCATATCCATTTTGACCCGAAGTCCGACCCGGAAAGCCCACGCTGGTGGCTCGTTGATGTGGAATTCGTCCAAAAATTCCGGCAGGTCATTCCGTTAAGCATTTTAAGGGACATTCCCGCTCTGGCAAATATGTCTCTTTTGCGAAAGGGACAACGGCTATCGGTAATGCAAATCACAAAAGGGGAATTTGAAGCCATTATTCAACTCTCAAACTGAGAGCGAAAAAATCCTGCTTGGGACATAACTCTCGGAAATGTACCTTACTTTTGTCATGATGAAATATTCCTCTCTTCCACAAATGGTCCGTGACCGGTTCGCTGAGCCGATGTCAGGGAGCCTCTTTTCAAGAGGTCACAAAACCTGGGAAGAATGTGCTCCCGCACAATTCATCGATGACCTCCGCAGCATTTCCGCAGTATTTAAAGACATGGGGCTATCTGGCTCGCGGGGCACTGGAATTATCGCTCCATCATGTCCTGAATGGATGGTAGCAGATCTTGCGGTCCAGGTTTGCCACTCCTACACTGTCCCCATGTTTCCCAATCTTTCTCTAGATGCTTTTCGCTACCAGTGCGAAGATGCCGCGGTGGAAACCCTGATCGTCAAGAATCCGACCCAGCTAGATCCGAGCCTGCGAAAAATGCTGGAAGGCTTCAAACACGTAATTATACTCTCCCCCACCGAGCCCCTTGCTTCCAACGAGTCTTCCTGGAAAGACCTGCTCGAAAGGGGGCGACACCTGCGAAAAGATATTGGGGATTCATGGTTCGATCAACAGATTGACGGAATCCAGGAAGATGAAATTGCAACGGTTATATATACCTCGGGCTCTACCGGAGTACCCAAGGGATCCATGATCACCCATGCCAATTTGCTCTTCCAATTCGACAGCGCAAGTCAGCTCTATCCCATTGATCCGCTCAAGGACAAATGCCTTTCGATTCTTCCTGTGGCTCATGTATTTGAACGCATGGTCGTGTACTTCTTCATGTATTGCCGCATCCCCATTTATTTTGCGGACGACCCCAAAAATGTCGGGATCTATTTGAAGGAATTACGCCCCACCGTGATCAGCATGGTTCCCAGGATCCTAGAGCGCCTCTATGAAAAGCTGGTTTCCTCGCCATGGAATACCCACGGACCTAAGCGCTGGCTGATGCAATGGGCCATTCGGCACGCCAAATATTCCGACCCCAGGTATCAATCTGCGTTGCATCGGGTGTTTGATCGACTGGTGTATTCGAAGATGCGCGAAGCCCTTGGAAATTCGCTGACTCTGGTCATTTCGGGAAGTTCCGCGCTGAATATCGCGGTGCACCGGTTCCTTCTCAACATTGGCCTTCCCATTTATGAGGGCTATGGCTTGACCGAATGCTCTCCGGTGCTTTCCGCAGAGCATTCCGGCGCCATGAGACTTGGGTCGGTCGGTCGAGCCTTCCCCGGTGTCCGCTTAAGGATTGGACCTCAAAACGAAGTCCAGGCCAAGTCACCGGGCTGCATGAAAGGTTACCACAATCATCCAGAAACAACTTCTGCAAGTTTTACCGAGGACGGCTGGTTCCGTACGGGTGATTATGGTTACCTAGACGAGGACGGATACTTATTTATAAAAGGACGCATCAAAGAACAATTCAAAACCTCCACCGGCAAATACGTTTCTCCGCTCCCCATCGAGCAGGCAATCGCCCGCCATCCCCTGATCGACGTGGCCGTAGTGATTGCCGACAACCGGAAATTTGCCTGCGCACTTATTTTTCTGGACCATTCCCAGGTGGGGCAAGCCTTGCGCAAAACCGAATACGACCCCGTCAAGGGTTCCCAGTCCAGGCGGGTCAATGCGAGGATCGCAAGACAGATCCAGCGAGTCAACCGTGGCCTGAACGATTGGGAAAAGATCCGTAAATGGGTGATCGTCCCTGACCCCATCACCCCTGAATCCGGCCTTCTGACTCCAACCCTGAAGATCCGCCGCCATACCATTGAGAAGAAATACCAGCTTCAGCTGGAAAATATATACCTGGGACAAACTGAGTAATCTTCGACAAAAACGCGCAAATTCCTGCGCATTCACTCTCGTAAAATCATCAAAAAATCTTGTTTGGGACTTGGCATCTTAATTGCTATTGTCCTAACATGAAGCCATTACACGTGATTCTCTTTCTCGCGCTTTCAGGTCTCGGGGTTTTTGCCCAGGGGACTCCGGATATCCAGTCCCGCGAAAACCGTTTATCCATTGGCGTATCCACCGGAATGCTCTCGGGCGTGGCTGGAATCTCTGCACGGTACTGGATGGATCGCTGGGGCATCCAAGCCACGGCTCTTCCTGTCGTTGATTTCAATTCGGGTGGTGAACGAGTGGTGCTAGGTGGATTGCAGATCATGCGCCGCATCAACCAGGAACCACCTCGCCTGCACGAATCTAGCGGTTATGTGCATAGCCTGGCCTATAACTATCTTGGCGTTTCTCTCGCTGACTTAAAGAAGGAATCCGATTCGGCCTACCGGGCCAATTTTATCGGTGGCGGATTTGGCCTGGAAACCTTCTGGCGAAATTGGCGGTTTTCCTCGGGTGTAGGAATTGTACTGGTACAAAACCCGGATGATGAATTATTGGTGCTCCCCTCCCTGGACCTGAACCTTAGCATGGGGATATGACCATGAAAATATCTAGCCTATTTCCCATCAGCCTGCTTGCGTTTTCCATGGTTTCAGCAAAAACAGACTGGGTCCCTCCTGCGGAAGGAACCAGCTATGATTGGCGAAATACCCATTGGTTTGGATTCAATGGAGGAACTATATCCGGACCAGGTTTGAGCTATGAATACTGGGGCCAATCCAGAGGTCTGAAGGTAACCTTCCTTCCTATCGTTTTAAACGAAACGGAGATTGTCGGACAAACCACTCGGGAAAGACAGACCAGGTGTTTTTCTATCGGAGCTGCGGGCTTATTTTCCTTCAATACCCCCCCGGCGGTGGAAGCTGGCCGCTTGGGTTTCACGTCTAAACACTACTACTGGTTCCTGGCGGCTTCCCATGGCGAATATGATGGGGTTTTCGACCTGACCCGGGCGAGCACGGCAAGCATCGGCTTGGGCGCAGACCTGAACCGCAGGGACTCCCGTCTCGGATTCATGCTAGGTGTCGGTCCCTATTATTTTCGGCAGTCGTCCGGAGAACTCGGTTTTAAAATGTTGCCCACCTTTGAATTCAGCTGGCACTTCGGTGCACCACGGAGAATCACACCATGAAATTCCTCACAACCATCCTCCTCGTCAGCGCCCTTGGGGTTTCCCTGAGTCAGGCTCAGTCTAAAACACCTCCTGTTTATCGCACCTATGAGGCCGCCGACGCTCCTCATTATAAAAATTCCACTACCGCAGGCGGATCGGCTGGATTCGTAAACGGCATCGGACTGATGTATCGGCATTGGTTTGAGCAAAATGGATTTCAGGCTAGCCTGCTACCCATTATCCAAATTGATGGAGAAAACCGGACCCTATTTGTCGATTTCGGAGCCACCTACCTCCATGCCCTATGGGAATCCAAAATGGCGGACTGGCTCTATCAACCGACCCGAAGCCTTGTGTATTCCTACGCCGGCCTTCACTACAACCTCGATTCCGAAAAAAATCTTGAGTGGGGTTCGGATTATATGGACCACAACGTCTTTGCCGGGGGCGGACTAGGATTCCAGCTGAACATCAACTCCATTCAGTTCAGTCTTGGGCTAGGTTTCGCAGGGCATTTGGGCCAATACTCCGACTATATCAACAATAGTCCCGGAACCAATGAATCCCCTGATCGTTCCACCCGGGGGATTCAACCCACTATTGACGCAACTCTGGGCTATACCTTCGGTTGGTAAATTATATTTGGGATCTATCACACTGTGAGGATCCTATGCCTGATTTCCGTTCAAAGACTAGCACTTCCGGTCGCAATATGGCCGGTGCCCGTTCCCTCTGGCGCGCCACTGGCGTAAAGGACTCCGACTTCGGAAAACCCATCATTGCGGTTGTCAATTCCTTCACCCAATTTGTCCCAGGGCATGTGCATCTCCACGACATTGGCCAAATGGTCTGCCGCGAGATTGAAAAAGCCGGCGGAATCGCCAAGGAATTCAACACCATCGCCATCGACGACGGCATCGCCATGGGACACGGTGGCATGCTTTATTCTTTACCCAGTCGCGACCTCATTGCGGACTCCGTGGAGTACATGGTCAATGCCCATTGCGCCGACGCCATGGTCTGCATCTCCAACTGCGACAAGATCACCCCCGGGATGCTTATGGCCTCCATGCGCCTCAACATTCCTTCTATCTTCGTCTCCGGTGGCCCCATGGAAGCAGGCAAAGCCAAGCTCGCCGACGGCAAGGTGCACGCACTGGACCTGATCGACGCGATGGTGATGGCCGCCGATTCCCACGTCTCCGACGAGGACGTGGCAGAAACCGAACGCAACGCTTGCCCCACCTGTGGTAGCTGTTCGGGCATGTTCACCGCGAACTCCATGAATTGCCTCACGGAAGCCTTGGGCTTGTCCCTGCCCGGCAACGGCACAGTTGTAGCCACCCACGCCGACCGCAAGAATCTGTTCATCCATGCCGCTCAGCGTATTGTGGAGATGACCAAGCAATATTATCTGGATAATGACACCTCGGTCCTCCCCCGCTCCATCGCCTCGTTCCAGGCCTTTGAAAACGCCATGCGCCTCGACATTGCCATGGGAGGTTCCACCAATACCGTTCTGCATTTGCTGGCCGTCGCCCGCGAGGCCGAAGTTCCTTTTACCATGAGCGACATGGACCGCCTAAGCCGCAACACCCCCTGCCTCTGCAAAGTGGCCCCTGCGGTCAGTTACTACCATATCGAAGACGTGCATCGCGCCGGAGGAATCATGGGAATCCTGGGCGAGCTAGACCGCGCAGGTCTTTTACACACGGGTGCATTTACCGTCCACGCCAAGACCATGGGCGAAGCATTGAATAATTGGGATGTTATACGTAATTCGGATGTAAAAATCCACGAATTTTTCAAGGCGGCTCCGGGAAATGTCCCCAACTTGGTGGCTTTCAGCCAATCCTGCCGTTTTGAAACTCTTGATCTGGACCGAACCAAAGGCTGCATCCGCTCCCGCCAGGATGCCTATACCCAGGACGGTGGCTTAGCGATTCTATTTGGAAACATAGCCCTCGATGGTTGCGTAGTGAAGACCGCCGGCGTGGATGCATCCAACCTTACCTTCACCGGAAAGGCTGTTGTATTTGAAGCCCAGGAAGATTCGGTAGAAGCAATTTTGCAAGGCAAGGTCAAGGCCGGCGATGTGGTGATCATCCGGTACGAAGGTCCCAAGGGCGGTCCCGGCATGCAAGAAATGCTCTACCCCACCAGCTACCTCAAGTCCATGGGACTTGGCAAAGTTTGCGCCCTATTGACCGATGGCCGTTTTTCGGGTGGAACCTCCGGCCTTTCCATTGGCCACGCGAGCCCCGAAGCCGCCAGTGGAGGAAACATCGGGCTTGTGCAAACAGGCGATGTAATTGAAATCGACATCCCCAACCGTAGCATCAACATTGGCATCACCGATAGCGAGCTGGCGACCCGGCGCGAAGCCATGCTGGCCAAGGGCGACCAAGCCTGGAAACCACTCAAGCGTGAACGCATAGTCTCTGCAGCCCTGCGCGCATACGCAGCCATGGCTTCGAGCGCAGACAAGGGTGCGGTCCGTGACCTGAGCCTGATTGGAATCAAGTAATTCGAGGACTTATGCTATTTGACATTGATATGATCCGTAAAGCCTACGCACAAATTCCTGTGCGGGTTTCCATTGCCCGTAAAGTGCTAGGCCGTCCCCTGACTTTGACAGAAAAGATCCTTTATTGTCATCTGGTTCCGGGTACAGAATCCCAGAGCTATACACGGGGAACTGATTTTGCGGAATTCCATCCGGACCGCGTCGCCATGCAGGACGCTACCGCCCAAATGGCTCTTTTGCAGTTCACCACTGCAGGCAAGGCCCGCGTAGCTGTCCCAAGCTCCGTACATTGCGATCATTTGATCACCGCCAAAGACGGAGTCGCCAAAGACCTGCCCCAGGCACTTACCGAGAATCAGGAGGTCTACTCTTTCCTGGAGTCCGTGAGTGCGAAGTACGGGATTGACCTGTGGAAACCCGGTGCAGGAATCATCCATCAAGTGGTCCTCGAAAATTACGCCTTCCCTGGTGGCATGATGATCGGGACGGATTCGCACACCGTGAATGCGGGTGGCCTGGGAATGCTGGCCATTGGCGTGGGCGGAGCGGATGCGGTGGATGCCATGGTCGGACTTCCGTGGGAGCTTAAGTACCCTAAAATTATCGGCGTCAAACTGGTGGGCAAGCTCAGCGGATTTGCCAGCGCCAAGGACATTATCCTCAAGCTCGCAGGCATTCTCACCGTCAAGGGCGGGACCAATTGCGTGGTGGAATATTTCGGCGAAGGCGCGCGCTCCCTCAGCTGCACGGGCAAAGGAACCATTTGCAATATGGGCGCGGAAGTCGGCGCCACCTGTTCCACATTTGGGTACGACGAGTCCATGGCCCGCTATTTAAAGTCCACCGGTCGCGAAGAGGTGGTGAAAGCGGCGGAAACCATCAAGGCCGACCTCGCTTGCGACCCCGAAGTGGAAATCAACCCCGGTCAATTTTTTGATCAGGTTATCGAAATTAATCTCTCCGATCTCAAGCCACACTACAACGGCCCCTTCAGCCCGGACCGCGCCTTTGCGGTGGGCAACATGGCCCAGTCCATTCAGGAATTTGACAGTCCCACTGCGGTTAGTTCCGCTCTGATCGGCTCCTGCACCAACTCATCATATGAGGATTTGGCGCGGGCTGCATCCCTTTTGCGCCAAGCTATGGCACAAGGAATTACATCCAAGTGTCCATTGCTGATCAACCCCGGTTCCGAACTGGTTCGAGCTACGGCAGAACGTGACGGCATTCTCCAAGTATTTGAAGACTTCGGTGCGGTCATTATGACCAACGCCTGCGGTCCTTGCATTGGCATGTGGAACCGCGCCGGGGCCACAAAGCATGAGAAGAACACGATTGTCCACAGCTTCAACCGGAACTTTGCGAGTCGTGCAGACGGAAACCCCAATACCCACGCCTTTGTTTCCAGCCCCGAAATGGCCGTTGTCGCAGCACTCAGTGGCAGTCTTCTTTTCAATCCCGAAACGGATTTTCTGACCAATGCCCAGGGCAACAAAATCAAGCTCGAAATGCCCCAAGGAGAGGAGCTTCCCGCCATCGCCTTCGCAGCCAAGAACCCGGGCTATCAAGGCCCAGCAAAGGACGGCGCCTCCATTGTGATCGCCATCGACCCCAAATCCGATCGCCTGCAAAAGCTGGAGCCCTTTGCGCCCTGGAATGGCAAAGATATTTGCAACACCCGCATCCTGATCAAGGCTAAAGGCAAATGCACCACCGATCATATTTCCATGGCCGGCCCTTGGCTCAAATACCGCGGTCATCTGGAAAACATTTCCGGGAATTTATTGATTGGCGCTGTCAATATTTTCAATGGAGAAAAAAACAAAATAAAGAATCAACTGACCGGAGTTTATCTTCAAGTGCCCGAATCCGCAAAGGTCTATAAAGAAGCAGGCATTCCCAGCATCGTGATCGGGGATGAAAACTATGGTGAAGGTAGCTCCAGAGAACACGCCGCCATGGAACCCCGGTTCATGGGTGTCTGTGCGGTGATCGTGCGCAGTTTTGCCCGCATTCACGAGACCAACCTGAAAAAGCAAGGCATGCTCGCCCTCACCTTCGTGAATCCCCTGGACTACGAAAAAATTCAAGAGGACGACAAGGCCTGCATTCTAGGACTTGAGACCTTTGCCCCGGGCAAGCCCTTTACTCTGCGCCTGGAACATGGCAACGGAAGCATTGAGGAACTTGCACTGGCCCATACCTACAACGAACAGCAATGGAGCTGGTTCCAAGCTGGCAGCGCCCTGAATGTGATCGGCAAAAATAACTGACCCTACCCTAGGCGGGCCGGGAGGTCCGCAGGGTTTGCACCAGAAGAAACGGCCAGGCAAATAGCAGATAACTGACATCCGCACCGTTTTCGTAAACGACCTGATGCAGTCCGACTCTCCAGATCCCTGAGGCCAGGTGCAAAACACCGAAACTCAGCATGACTGCGCTGACGCCCGCCAAAATGCGGTTCGAATTCGCATACTGGAAATACCCCCACAACACCGCCCCGACCATAACAAATGCCATGAGAATGGTTGGAGTGTGACTGCCCTGATGCAAAATGGGATTTGCGGAAGCAAATGCGCTCCAGCCAAACCCCAGAACGAGTGGCGCCAAACACAAAAGAAACACTGCGACCGCAAGGGTCAATTGTCCCATGGCCTGCCTTGGACCCCGTCGCCAAACCACCCCTCCGAGCAAAAGAAAGGGCGCCACCACATTCAGGCGCATGGCCAGCAACAAGCCCGCAAACAGTCCGAGCCCGCGATGATGGGGGCGATGAATGACCAGAAGGGTGAAGCCCAAAGTTATAATGGCATTGAGCACTAAAGTGCTACGAACGGCGATTTCCCAAAGAAGAGGGACATAGCCAACCGACCAGACCATTGCATCCAACGCACGATCGGGATAATGCTTGCGTAACATATAAAGGAAGGCCAAAAGTCCCAGGAGTGTTACCCAACCGATATCCCCGAGAAGGTACCCCGGAAGATAAAGCATCTGATAGACCGGCAATGGAGAAAGAAAACCACCAAAACGGGTACGGGTCGCATAGGGGTATGTCCCTTGGAAAACCGAATCCCACCAACGTACAATGGCATCCCAGCGGTCCACCTGAACGGAATCCAGGGGAATCCGCAACCATGCCACCATCCAAAAACACACCAGCAAAGCGCCCCCAACCCACCACGCCCAAGCCCCTAGCTTGGGCATGCGAGGACGCAGTATCCAAAACAGAGGATAGGTGGCCACACTCACAAAACCAACCGCGGGATGAAGCCGAAGACCGTATTTCAAAAGGAAGACGGCACCGATCAAAGCCAGGAGGAATCCTGCAGGATCATTTCGAAGGAGTCTCATCCCATTAAAGATAGTATACGAGGCGAACCAACTATTCCTTGAAAACCCATGAATGCAGGCAACCGGTTTTCTATCTTGCCCCGGCATGTCCGTCAAAGATCGTAGTTTGTTTTCGCTTTCGTGGCCCCTTGTGGTCACCATTGCGCTCGGCATTTTTCAACCCATGCTCGACAGCTGGTTCCTGGGTCGCGTTTCTGACGAAGCCGCTGCGGGAGTAGGATCCTTGGGCGCATTGATCATGACCATGTTCATGGTGTTGCAAGCATTGGCCCAAGCCGGCGCAAGCATTGCATCCCAATTCCTGGGAGCAGGTCGCAAGAGCCACGCGCGGGCAACTCAAACTTTGGTCATGACGGGAAGCGTGGCCATGGGCGTTGTCATGACCCTGTTGATCTGGCCAATCAAAGACCTCCTGGTCCGCATGCTTGGGCTTGAGGGCGTTGTGGCCGTTCATGCCGGTGACTTCCTGGGGATATTTGTCCTTGGCATGGTATTCAAGGCCCTCCAGGTTACTTTGACCAGTCTGATCGCCTCCCACGGCCGAACCAAATGGAATCTCGGGGCAAATGCTCTATCTCTTGTCATCAATGCGATTCTCAATTATGTATTCCTCGAAGGCATGTTTGGCCTGCCCCGCATGGGAGTCAAAGGAGTTGCCTGCGCCACTGTGATTTCCTGGGTGGCGGTGGACATTCTGCTGTGGATCATTTTGCGCAAAGACTCGGGGACCCACCGCCACCTGACCTCCTTACGCCGCGGAATCAGCCTGGTGTTGCCCGATTGGATGCGGATTGGACTTCCTGCTGCGGTAGAACCTGTCTCCTATTCCGTGTACCAAGTCGTGGTGACCGCATTAATTGTCCGACTGGGGACTCTTTCCATGACGGCGAGAGTTTATGCGGGAAACTTTGCCATGTTGGCGGTCATCTTTAGCGTGGGCATCGGCATCGGAAATCAAATCCTGGTTGCGCACCTCGTGGGAGCCTTCGAGTACCGCAAAGCCAACCAAAGACTCCGCCAAAGCTTGGTATGGGGGTGTGGGCTGGCCTTTGGCGTGGCCATTCTGGTGGCCGTCGGTGGGAACTTCCTGCTCGCCATATACACCCAGAATTCCGAAGTCATCAAGCTTGCAGGCATGTGTCTCTGGGCGGACGCGGTTCTTCAACCTGCAAAAGCTGCGAACATTGTCATCACGAATGCGTTGCGGGCTTCGGGCGACTCCAAGTTTCCCGCCATTGTCGGGACTTCCATGATGTGGACCCTAGGACTCGGGGGCGTTGTGGCACTTGGCTACGGCCTGCACATGGGCCTGCTCGGGATTTGGCTGGGAATGGCTTTTGACGAATGGACCCGGGCCATCCTCAACTACCGTCGCTGGACCAGCGGGGCGTGGAAAAACAAGGGCGTGGTCCACTAGCCCCATATTTGCTTCTTTAAGAACAGTTCATCCCCAAAATACTATCTTGGGGGAATGACTGAAATTGCAAGTTATTCTTGGTGGAATTTAATTCCGCAACACATGGATCCCACCTTGATCCATATCGGTTCTTTCCCGGTGCGCTGGTATGGGCTCATGTATCTGGCAGCATTTTTCACCTGCTATCAGGTGATGTGGCGGACCATTCTACGCGACAAGATCAAAGTCAGCAAAGAAAACTTGGATGATCTTTCCGCTTGGATTATTGCTGGCATTCTGATCGGGGCCCGCTTGGGCTACGTGGCCTTCTACAATCTCGGCTATTATGTGGATCACCCCCTAGACGCCATACTTCCCTTCTCTTTTGATGGTGGCTTTCATTTCACCGGAATTTCGGGAATGTCATTCCACGGTGGCCTGATTGGGGCCGTCACGGGCGCGAGCATTTGCATTATCAAGAACAAGTGGAATTATTGGCAATGGAACAACCTGGCCTTCATGGCTGCTCCACTCGGGTACACCTGGGGCCGCCTAGGGAACTTCATCAACGGCGAGCTTTACGGCCGCACCACGGATTCCCCCATTGGAATGCTGTTTCCCATGGATAAAACCAATCACTTGCGCCACCCCTCCCAGCTTTACGAAATGTTCTTTGAGGGTGTGTTCCTTTTTATCATTCTGCAATGGCTATACCGCAAACCGAGCTTCAAGACTCACATGATGTCCCTGTATCTGATCGGATACGGATCGGTACGTTTCGTCATTGAATTTTTCCGCGAACCCGATGCTCAAATTGGCTTGAACGCACTGGGTCTCTCACGGGGGCAATTGCTTTGCATGACCATGATTGTGACTGGCGTTGTCCTCTGGGCCCTCCGGGAATTCTTCTTGGGAAAAGCCAAACCGGCCAAATAAAAAACGGCTGCGACCCGGTACGGTGATGGTTGTTCCGGCCATGACACAGCGAGTTACCCGCAGAATTCTGTTAAAACTTGTGCCGATTCAGCACCCAAGCCAAAATATGGTGCGGGTGTTCGATCCCCCCACTGCCAACCCGGGAATCAATTTCGCCCGCATCTAAGCGGTGCAAGTGAATGTCTTCACTTTCGTCGAATTTTGTTTCTGCCTGTTTGGTTACGTTTTTCGCAAAGACAATGTGGAACATGGCCGACTGCCGGTCCGGATTAACCGAATAGGACTGGAGACATTCCCATTCCCCACCCCCAAAGCCAGATTCTTCCAGGAGCTCCCGCTTGGCGGCCGCCAAAGCCCCCTCATCCGCATCAATAATCCCAGCAGGGAATTCCAAAAACCAACGCCGCTGACCGTGCCGGTATTGCCGACCCAGAACCCATTTCCCTTCGGTGTCCCGAGCGAGAATCAATACCCAGTCCGGCTGCTTCACCACATAAAATGGAGAAATAAGCTTTCCGTTGGGGAGTTTGCAGACTTGCGCCTCAACCCCAAGCCAAGGAGAATCCACCAACATTTTAGATTCTACGACTTCCCATATTGGCTCCTTCATTGCGGACTCCCTGGATCCAGTAAGGATTCATCGGGTGCGACTTTGAGCTGGTTGCGGTATTGCTTTTCGAGCAGGTAAAGGATGGTTTTGGATTGGGACCACTCCTTTTTCACTCCAATGGTTTCGATGCCACGGGTGATCACCGGCAGAGTCGCCTTCAGATCAAGCTTCCAACGGCCATCGATCCAGGTGAAGTAAATTATGGGAACCCTGGGCGAGGAGGAGAGACCCCGAGTACCGCGCAGGTTGCGAACCTCCATGGGCCCCAGCTTGAGGGCACGAATTTTTCGCAATACGCCATTCTTTCCAATAGCCAGACTGAGCATCCGGTCCTTATAAAAACCAACCATCCGATTATCGCGTTCCAGCATCCGGTATAAAATAATGGTCATCAATTCATTGAAGGGCCGAGCTTCGACAGCGTTGCGGGATTCAGAGATCGCGGCAACTTCCATTTCATCGACCCAGAGCAGGCTCGAATCCGTCAAAAATGGCTTCAGGCTATCTGATAATTGTCCTGCCTCAATTCTGGAAAACAGATCCTCATAGGTTGCTTCCAAAAGGGCAAGTCGGCTGTCCGGAGTGGTTTCCGGAGCCGAATCCACTTCACGGTTTGCGGGCGCAGTGGCGCAGCTACAAAGAAGCACGGCAAGCGCGCAACATTTGATAAGTTTGAATTTATGCAACATCGAGATGAATACCTGCGGATGAACAACCAGAGCTTACTCGAAGCTTGTACTGTGCGGGGCTACCAAGGGTCAGGCCCTGGAGGGCAGCACCGCAACAAAACAAACACAGGGGTAAAATTATCCTTTGCGCCCTTTAATCTAGAAATCCGCTGCTGTGAAGACCGTAGTGCACAAGTGAACCGCACTTTGGCCCTGGGCCGAATGAGACTCCGGATCGCCATCGAGATACGGGAAGTCCCCACCCCGGTCCCGCCCATTCCCTTCCCGGGATCCGCAGGCAGGGTGAGCCCCGAAAACCCCCTATTCCCACTCTTCGTTGCAGACTGCCTGGACCGGATTGCGGAAGCAACAGGGGATCACCGCCCCGCCGCCAAAGCCTGGGGAATTAGCAGCTCCGCGCTACTTCGAATTCTGTTCCAAGAAAAAGCAATCATCGAGGCAACCCAGAAAATCCGCCAGCAAGCAGGCCTGGGCCCATTAAAAGCGCCCTAGGGATCCGAGCAAACGAGGCAATCCTTCCCTTTGGCCTTGGCCTCGAGAAGGAGGCGGTCCGATTCTTTAATCATCTCTTCCAAGGAATCCATGGGGTGCAACGCCACTCCACAGCTGACGGTGATGGAAAACTCCACCCCCTCAAACCGCATCCGGTGTTCCCTAACCCGTGCAACCATTCGACTCATCACCAAACAAGCATCCCTGGTGGACTCGAGACCTGCAAGCATAATGCAGTATTCCTCGCCCCCGAATCGTGCAACCACATCAGTATCCCGAAGGCAACCTTTGAGAATCCTTCCCGTATCCAGAATGGCAATATCTCCCGCCGCGTGTCCCAAGGTATCGTTCACCTTTTTGAAATTATCGATATCGATCATCGCAACAGCGACATTGATCTTGCCCCGGCGGACCTGGGCAAATAATTTTTCAGCGGTCTCATAAAAATGACGACGATTGAAAAGACCGGTCAGGGAGTCTTTGCGGCTCAGCTCAAGAATTTCTTGGAAGGATTCGGCAATGGCCAAATTTTGCATCACCCGCACAATAACCTCGTGCAAAAGGCGTGGTGGCTTGGTGATCACATCATTGGCGCCGATCCGCAAAAACTGCAAGGTTTCCTGGTCATTCTCCCCGTCGGCAAGACCTATAATGGGAAGCTCCTGTTTGTTGGTCTTTTCCCGGATCGCATGAATCAAGGCCTCGCCGGACATGCCCGGCATGTCCATTTCCGTGAGGACCAGGCGAATTTCGGAGTGCTCCGCAAGCATATTCAAAGCATCTATTCCATTTTTTGCCTGCAGCATGTGAAACCCATGCTTTTTCAGGACATTGCAGAATAAATTGCGTACAACCTGCTCATTATCGACAACTAGAATCTTTATTTTTCCCTGGAATTGAGCCCTTCGCAATAAGGAGATGATCTGAAAATGATTATGCTGGCCATAATCCATGACATAATCCAGAACATTCTCCGCCTTGATCAGCATATTGGCTTTCACCGGCAGACCATCACTGATAACAATTGTCGGCAATTGGCCCAAGGGAGAGGCGACATTGGCACAGAGCCGCTGACTCACAACTCCGGCCAACACATCAGATCCAGGTTCGACCAGAAAGGCCTGGGCCGCGGAAATAGAGGAAAACACGTGGCAATCATGCCCCAGAATGGACTCGATTCGCTGGATAAGCGAAGAAAGCCGTGCGGTGCGATCTTCTACAAAAAGGATATTCACACGGATATTGTATCAAAAACATTTGAATGATTGTCCACAAAAATGCTCGCGCTTCAATCATTTCCTTCTCCGGACCCATTCTTTTCTAAATTCGCCTACGCGAATATATGCATCAAGGAGCATATCATGGAAAACCCCGCCCCTACGACTTCCGGTCTATCCCGACTGATTTCCCGTATTCCTGCGGCCTTTACTCCCATCCTGGCAACGGTCCTCAAGGAAGGTTACTCCCGGCACGATTTCCTCAAAGACTTCCTCTCAGGCATCATTGTTGGAATCGTTGCCCTGCCTCTCGCCATCGCATTTGGAATTGCCTCAGGCGTAACGCCCGCCCAAGGAATGATTACCGCCATTTTAGGCGGATTCATTACCGCCTTTCTCGGAGGTAGTCGCGCCCAGGTTTCCGGTCCAACGGGTGCCTTTATTGTCATCATTTATGGAATTATCCAAAAATACGGATACGACGGCCTTGCTACTGCGACGCTTATCGCGGGTGTCCTTCTTATAGGCATGGGTCTTGCACGCTTTGGCGGGGTCCTGCAGTTTATCCCCTTCCCGGTAATCGTCGGATTTACCTCCGGAATCGCCCTGATTATTGCCACCGGGCAAATTCCCTCCTTCCTCGGACTTGTACTGGAAAAGGACCCTGCAGACTGGGTTCACAAAATTGGAGTGTATGCCCAGCACCTGACCCAAATCAATTTATGGACCGTAACCATCGCAGTTCTGGCGCTTCTTTTGATCATGTCCTGGCCAAAATTTTCCTCCCGGGGCGCATCAAAATTTCTCTCCAGAATTCCAGGATCCCTCGTGGCAATCCTGGTCACTACGGCCCTGGCAAAATTCCTGGACCTTCCCATTTTGACGATTGGAGATAAATACGGAGTCGTTCCATCCACAATACCCCTACCCCATTTGCCCTCCATCAGCTTTGAACTGGTTCGGGAAATGTTCTCACCCGCCATGACCATTGCCATGCTTGCCGGAATCGAATCGCTACTCTCCGCTGTGGTTGCGGACGGCATGACCGGCCATAAGCACCGACCCAATATGGAACTGGTGGCGCAAGGGGTTGCCAACATCGTTTCTCCGCTCTTCGGAGGGATCCCCTCCACCGGCGCAATCGCACGTACCGCAACGAATATCCGCAACGGAGGACGTTCGCCGGTTTCTGGAATTGTTCACGCCATTGTTCTCCTTTTGATCATGCTCTTCATTGGCAAGTGGGCCGCTCTAATTCCCATGGCAACCCTGGCTGCAATTCTTTTGGTAGTTGCATACAACATGTCGGAATGGCGAACCTTCGTCAAGCTGTTCAAAGCCCCCAAAAGCGATCTGATCGTGCTGTTGCTCACTTTCGCATTGACCGTCATTGTGGACCTCACGGTAGCAATCCAAGTGGGCGTAGTTGCTGGCGCCATCCTCTTTATTCGGCGCATGGCCGAAGTGACCCAGGTGAATGTGGTCACCAAATCCATCCGCGATGATGACGAAGAAATTGCTGATCCCATGAACGTGGCGGCACGTGCTATCCCGACAGGCGTAATCGTCTATGAAGTTTATGGCTCCTTTTTCTTTGGCGCGGTCGAGAAATTCAACAGCATCCTCTCCGAACTGGAGCGCCCTCCCAAAGTATTGATCATCCGCATGCGAGCGGTTCTTTCCATTGACAGCTCTGGCCTGCACTTCCTGGAAGACATGATCAAACGTTGCGAAAAAGAAAAGGTCCGCCTGATTCTAAGTGGCGTTCACATGCAACCCACCATCGCCATGACCAATGCCGGCTTAATCGACATGCTCGGTGACGATAACTTCTCCGCCAACATAGACCAGGCCCTCACCATGGCCCGCAACTATCTAGGTGTCAAGTCCGTGGAATCCCCCATCGTTACACAGGTATAACAGGCCACGGCTCAATTTCTATCTTTGGACCACTATGTTTACACAACTGACCGATAGCCTAGAATCAACCCTCAAAAATCTTCGTGGCCAAGGGAAACTTTCGGAAGACAATGTCGCCGAAGCCCTGCGCGAAGTCCGCCGCTCCTTCTTGGAAGCTGATGTCAATTTTGCCGTCACCCGGGACTTTGTCAAATCCGTAAAGGAAAAAGTCCTAGGGCAAGATGTCCTGCTCTCGGTTACCCCGGGCCAGCAAATCGTAAAGATCATCCATGACGAGCTGGTTGAAATCATGGGGGGCACGGCCAAAGAGCCTCGCCTGGATGGACGCGCACCGGTGGGAATCATGATGTGCGGCCTGCAAGGTTCGGGCAAGACCACCTTTGCAGGAAAGCTCGCCCTATTCCTTCGGTCGAAGCGAAAAAAGAACCCCCTACTCGTTGCCGCCGACGTTTACCGCCCCGCCGCCATCAAGCAGTTGCAGGTGCTGGGCAAGTCCATCCAAGTCCCTGTATACGATGAGGGCCAAGGCAATCCGGTCGACATCATCAAACATGGCTACGAATATGCCAAGGCCCATGGCCACGATGTGGTGATTTACGATACCGCAGGTCGCCTACAGGTTGACGAAGAACTGATGCGGGAGCTCGAGCTCGCACGCGACGCCGTACATCCTGATGAGATCCTCTTCGTTGCAGACGCGATGATCGGTCAGGAAGCCGTCAATGTCGCAGAGACCTTCTACAAGCGGCTAAACTTTACCGGAGTCTGCTTATCCAAAATGGATGGCGACACCCGCGGTGGCGCAGCCCTTTCCATTCGCAAAATTACGGGCAAACCCGTTGTATTCATTGGCACCGGCGAAAAACTCCACGAAATCGACGTGTTCCATCCAGAACGCATGGCCAGCCGAATCCTGGGCATGGGCGATGTGGTTTCCCTGGTCGAAAAAGCCCAGCTGGCGATCGATGAAAAAGACGCCAAGAACCTGACCAAGCGGATCATGAACAACCAGTTTGACCTTGAGGATTTCCTCAGTCAACTGCGCACCATCAAAAAAATGGGCGCCATTAAGGATCTTCTGGGTCTGATTCCTGGACTCAATAAAATCCCCTTGGGCGACATCAATGAAAAAGACATGGTTCATGTCGAAGCGGCCCTGAGCTCCATGACCCCGCGCGAACGCAAGAACCCCAGACTGATTGACGGCAGCCGTCGCAAGCGAATCGCTGCAGGCTCAGGCACCAGCGTGCAAAAGGTCAATCAAGTGCTTCAGCAATACGAACAGATGAAAGACATGATGAAAAAGATGTCCGGAATGATGCACAAAGGCATGCCCCAGGCAGGCGTGAATCCTGGCCAAGGTGAAAAATTTCACCCCAAAAAAGACAAGAAAAAGAAGCGATAGTCTGATTGTATCTCGTTTAGAGCAATAAAACACCATTAACTGCCGATATTGGCTTTTTTAAATGGTATATTACTCTTTATGGAATACTATGCAAATCCTAACCAGCATATCCTGGAAGACCTCGGTAGTCGGCTAAAGCACCACCGTCTCCATGCCAATATGAGCCAGAGCGCCCTTGCGGAAAAAATGGGTGTTGCCCTGAAAACCATTCAGAATCTGGAGAGTGGCAAAAATCCAACCCTCGAAACCGTTGTGTCCGCCCTACGCGGACTGAACCTTTTGGCTAACCTAGACCAATTCATCCCCATCCCCGGACCCAGCCCCATTGAGCTGGCCAAACGTGGCGGGCTCGAGCGCAAAAGGGCTCGAACCATTGTCTTGAAAGAACCTAAACCCGGTGAATGGAAATGGTAGCCCGCGTCGATGTCGCCCAAATTCTATTATGGGATCGGGAAGTCGCCGCCATCTCCTGGGACAATTCGCGCAACCTAGGATTTTTTCAATTTCATCCGGATTTTTTGACGAGCAATATCCAAATTGCCCCCGTCACCATGCCATTGTCCCCTCAGGTGTACAGCTTCCCTGGGCTTCCCAAGGACACCTTCCGCGGCTTGCCGGGCTTAGTTTCGGACTCTTTGCCCGACCGTTTTGGCAACGCCCTGATCGACCAGTGGTTGGCTCGCCAAGGCCGAAGCCTCGCCAGTTTCAGCCCGGTGGAGCGCCTGTGCTATATCGGAGTGCGTGGCATGGGGGCCTTGGAATACCGGCCAATCCTTCACCCTCCTGCATCGAGCCGGTCTACCTCCATTGAACTCCAGGAGCTGGTGGAATTGGCCAACACCATGCTTGCGAAAAGGGCTTCCCTGCGAACCCGCTGGACCGAGGCCGACGAAGTAAACCGCCAAGCCATGGATCACATGCTGCGCGTGGGCACCTCCGCCGGGGGCGCGAGGGCCAAGGCCGTCATTGCTTGGAATCCCACAACCAACGAAATCCGCTCCGGCCAAGCCAAAGTCCCGGAGGGTTTCGAACATTGGTTGCTGAAATTCGACGGAGTCCATGGCAACCGGGACAAGGAAAGCCAGGACATTCCCAGTTATGGGAAAATTGAATACGCCTACTCCCTCATGGCCCGCGTGGCAGGAATCACCATGATGGACTGCCAGCTGCTTCCGGAAAATGGACGCAACCATTTTATGACGCGTCGATTTGACCGTTTACCCGATGGTCAAAAACTCCACATGCTTTCCCTTTGCGCCATGGGCCATTTCGATTTCAATATGGCGGGGGGGTATTCCTATGAACAGGCCATGTCCTTGATCCAGCAAATGGGAATGGGCCATGGAGCCATCGTAGAAATGTACCGGCGCATGCTGTTCAACATTGTGGGCCGCAACCAGGACGACCACACCCGCAATACCGCATTTCTGATGGACAAAACCGGCAAATGGACCCTAGCGCCCGCCTTTGATCTCACCTACTCTTACAACCCGGACGGAGCATGGACCAACACCCATCAAATGACGGCAAATGGAAAGCGAGATCAATTTACCCCAGAAGACCTCGAGGCGGTAGCCAGGCCATTTCGCATCCGCACCTGGAAAACGGTTTTGGATCAGGTATGCCAAGCGATTTCCGAGTGGCCCAAGCTTGCCCAACGAGTGGGAGTCCCCAAAACCATTGCAGCGGAAATCAGCAAAACCCATCGTTTGTATCTTCACAAATAATGCGATTTACCGCAATCGTGCAAAAATGCAAAGCCACAAGGTGGCCATTGCATGCATTCTTGGCCGATTTGAAGTATTCTTATCTTCATGAAACACTCAAAATTGATTTTCGCAACCCTTCTCGCTGCCACCGGAAGTCTACTTGCGGCAGATACGACCCTGGTCGGAATCCCCATCCTGGGGGAATCTCCGGCATCCCAAACAGCCACAGATGTCTACAATAACTCGGGAACCACTGGCCCTATTCAGGTCCGGGTCGATGATACTAAGCCGGGCATATCCATTAAGACGGGCGGGCTCTTTGGAGCCGACCTGCCGGTGTGGAACTCACCCAGCACCTACGCGGCACTCAAGCCTTACCTAGTCGACGCTGGGTTTAACTGGTTCCGCTTTCCCAACGGATCCTTATCCAATGAATACCATTGGAATGGCAGTGGCAAATACGATGAAACCGGAATATGGACTCCCAGCAAAACCCAGTGGACCCCAGGGTTCGTCTCTGAAACCAAATGGCGCGGAACATCCAAGGACAATTATGGATTCCGCCGCCCTTCAAACCTCACGGATGGAGACACTTCCACGGTGTGGTGGGGCGCCGTTTATGACCCGATGGATCCACCTTGGTTCGTGGTTGACCTGGGAAAGCCCTATGAAGTGGATTCAGTAAAAATCAACTGGGGATCTGTGCGCCCCAAGGCCTTCAAGCTTGTGGCCTGGGACTCGGCCGAGGCGGCATACCCTGGCCCCCACCAATTACACACAAACCTATGGAAACTCGCTTTTGCATCTAAAGTCGAATCGGCAAATTCCGAATCAAAAATCCCCCACAAAACATCTCGCTACTGGGCGGTCCAGTTTTCTGCGCGGGATTTGTCGAGCGAAGGAGTCCAGGTCAAGGAATTCAGTCTATTCAGTGCGAGTAGGTCCGTCACCGTTCTCCCCAAAACCTGGGGCATGTCCACCCGCGCAGGAGACATGGCCCGCACCGACTGGACCAACATCAAATGGCAATTCGAAAGTTTTATGGAATACGTGCAGTCGATTCCGAATGGACGCCCTGTGTTGTGTGTAAATTTGGCAACAGGAAGCCCCGAGGAAGCCGCGCTATGGGTTCGCTACGCCAATAGCGTCAAGGGTTATCAGGTTAAGGATTGGCAACTTGGAAACGAAAATGACGGAGACTGGGAAGAGGCGGGCCCACTGTCCGCACGCCAATATGCAGCAAGGTTCCTGGCCTTTTCCAAAGCGATGAAAGCGGTCGACCCCACCATAAAAATCCATGGTCCCTTGCATAGTAGCGACGAATTTTTGAAGAAGGGGGACGGGCTGTTCACCGGTCGCTCCTGGATGGAGAGCTTCCTGAAGATCGTGGGCGAAGCCGAAGCCAAGGATGGTAAACGTTGGCTCGATGCGGTTGATTTCCATACCTACCCCTACTGGAGCTCCACCGGCGTAAAGCCCTTGGGAATGCTCGCTTCCAGCGCTCGTCCCGGCCCCATGATGGACACGCTCTCCTCCTGGATGGCAAAATATTTAAAGGATGGGGGCCAGCGCGAAGTCCACATGTCCGAATTTTCATCCACCGTAGTCGGATCCTCCCAGACTCTAAGTGCAGTGCAAGCCACCACGGTCGCACACCTTTTTGCCCAGTTTGTAACACGGTTTGGAGACCGTGGCCACGCGCTTCCTTGGGACACCTACGGTGGCTGGCAAAAAGGGCCCGATGACACCCAAGGCAGTCTACGCATGGCTAACCCTACCCCACCCGGCTCCATTAGCTCCTGGGATTCCTACGCTCCTTCATCCCAATATTTTGGACTCCAATTGGCATTTCAAAAATGGATTCGTGCCGGCCTCAAGGTACTTCCAACGACCACCGCAGACAGCGCAGTCCGCGCATTCTCCTTGGGCAATGGGGACACCACCCGAGTTCTCTTGATCAACATGACCGACCGAAGCCTACCCGTGCAGGTTTCGCGCCTTTCTGCGGTAACCACTCCCTGGCAGGTTTTCGTTTTCGGCAACGAAAATTACGATTGGAAAGGAACTACCGATAAAGCCCATCCAATTCCGGGAATGGGTCCATGGGCCAATCGCATGCCTGCATCCGCGAACGCAGTAATCCAACTGCCCGCACTCGGCATGACTCTAGTTTCCTGGGACCCCAAGACACCCCAAAGCGCCTCGCTCGAAGCGGTGCACTATGCGGCCACAGCAACCACGCTCCTCGCCGGAGACACTTTTGAATTTTGGGGAACCTTCCGCCAAAAAGAAGGTAGCATCACCGGTGGGACCTTCCGTTGCCCACCATTTGCGAGTGGCAACATCCAATTTGCAGATAAAGTACCCGGCGGAGAAATGGAAGGCGTTCATTTGCGCATTCCCATTCCCACCAACGCCAAGCCCGGTCAATACCGCTTTGGCCTGGAGCTAGCCGGCGCAGGGAACGAAGGCTTAGCCGAAACAGTCCCCTTCCGAGTGCGTGGCAGTTACCGGACCACACTGGCCTTGGCGGACTTTGACAGCACCGATCCTGCATTGGATACCTACGCCCATGGCAGCAACAGCACATCGATGACCACAGTGGTTAAGCCGGGAAACCCGCCCCTAGGCAAATACCTTCAATCTACCTTCAACATTGAGCAGCCCAAAAACCAGAACTGGCCCAATTTTGTGGCTCTGCATTTCCCCCTCAACCCTACGATCCTTGAAGCCAAAGGAGTCGCAGGCGTCGTTTTTGACTACTCGACCCAACACTCCAATGATGTAGGGTATTTTGAATTATTCTTTTTGACGGACACAGTCAAGGACAGTGATGAATATCAGATCCGCCTCAAGAACACTCATGGGAACTGGGCCCGCGACACCGTTTTATGGAGCCAAATGTCCCAGGAAGGTTGGGGAATTTCAACTGGCCCCCTATACCCCAAACAGATCCGCAAAATCGAATTCCGGGCCCGAGTCGAGGGAAAAGGAATTCTCAATCTTGACAATATTTACCTGCTTTCCGAGGACGGAGCCGAATTGAGGATGTCCGAATCGCTCCGCCGAATGCGCTGAGCCTCGAAATTTCTACCTTTGCGCCCGTGTCTACCATTGTCCTACGCGATAAAATCGATTATCTGAACTCCCTGCGCGGGATCGCCGTTCTTATGGTGATCTTCACGCATGCGGGTCTTTACATCCAAACTAGCCTGCTGGATTCCAACACCCGAAGCATCATCGCCGATGCATCCCGTGGGGTTCAGCTCTTTTACATCCTCAGCGCCTTCACACTATTTTACTCCATCTACAGTCGCAAAGGGGCGGATACCCGGCAATGGCGGGACTTCTTTGTGCGTCGGCTGTTCCGCATTGCGCCCTTGTGGTGGCTCTCCATCATGGCCTTCATCTATATCCGTAGCCAGTACACCTTTTCCTGGTCCGCCATTCTCTCCAACGTGTTTTTCATTCATGGATTCAATCCCAAGTACATCAACAGCATCGTGGTTGGGGGCTGGTCCATCGCCGTCGAAATGAACTTCTACCTGCTGGTTCCTTTGTTCTACAAGCTCTGCAAGGACTTGAACCGGACCCTTATCAGCTTTACCTGGATCTATGTGGCCATGCGCCTGATCAGCTTTGCCATGGCAACCGCCAATCCAGGAGTCTCCACCACTATCTGGGCAGAATACCTGTTCTATTACCTTCCCCACCAATTGCCGGTGTTCTTCTTTGGATTCATGCTATTCCACATCATCATTCGCAAAGACACCAAGCTTTCCCCCGTAGCCATCGTCCATGCCGCCATCTTCCTGCTCCTCTGTTATTCCTTCAGCAAGGACTGGTTCATGGGCCAATGCGCCATGCTATTCCCCCTGGTGTGGATGGTCAGCAAAGCTCCCCATGTGAAGCTTTGGAACAACAAGGTCCTGCAATACCTGGGCAAAATCAGCTTTGGCTTGTACCTGGTCCACTTTGGCGCCGTGCTGCTGGTCAAGGAATCCGGCGTCCTGGCCTACATCACCCAGCCCCACCTCCAATTCGCCACCGGCTGGCTCCTGGTGACCGCCCTCGCCACCGGCATCGCCACCCTCACCTATCGCCTGGTCGAGAAGCCCTGCATCGCCCTAGGCAACAAGCTGATCGAAAGGCTTGAGTCCCGCAAGATTCTTTATTAGATTTAACCCGTTCGCGGGAATAGCTCAGTTGGTAGAGCGCTAGCTTCCCAAGCTAACGGTCGAGGGTTCGAATCCCTTTTCCCGCTTCCCCCTAAAAGGCCCTGAAAAGGGCCTTTTTCTTTGTTTTCAGAGCAAATTCGCCACGTTGTGATTCATAAAAGCCCCGTCTCCGCGAACCTGCGGCTGGCGATTCGTTCGCCCCAGTTCGGATAATGCAGAAGTATTTGGGGAGAAAACGGGGAGTTATTTGGGGAGAATATACTATCATTCGACTAATGGTCATGAATATAGGGGGGAAAACCCATGGCGAAGATTGTCAACAAAGTTCACGGCTTGCAACTGGTGGACACCATAAGCAAAGGCCGTCGCATATACCTACACATGGGCGACCTCAATAAAACAGAGCAGAAGGAATGGCTCCGCTCCTATGACCTCACAGTGTCCGGTCTGACTCACGCACAGCGGGAAACCGTCAGCTCGGTGGACCTGAAAGAGATGGTTTCGAAAATGATGCTACTGGAGAAGCCTGCCCAGATTGAACAAGCTGTGAGGGGCCTGGCGATCCAAACCGCAAAAGATCCCGGTGCGGTGACACGGTGGGCAGACTTGATTCCCGAATTCCTCGCATGGCAAAAGGTTGCCCTGGAATGTGGCCCGGCCCAGCAGAGCCACCGCGAAGCGTTCATGGAGATTATCAAGACATTCCTGAAAGAAGAGAACATTGAATACTATAACGACTTGGATAGCGACCAAACGGCCAAATTTATTCAATGGCGCAAGACATACCGGAGAGACACGGACCACCGGCATGTGGAAGGGCGAGAGGTTTCCGCCAGCGCTCTTCGCCATGAGATCCAAGCCTGGAAGAAAATGGTGGATTGGGCAATTTCTAAAAAGAAGTTCCACGACCATAAGCCATTCTTCGGAATCCGAATCCTAACCACCGTAACCAATACGGCGACCATCTCTCCGCTTTCCATCTCTGAGGTGGAAAAACTATTCAAGCAGATTCGAGACCTGGGTAATGAAAAATTCCATGATCTGGCCCTGTTAGCCTATCTAACCGGATGTGAGATCATGGCAATGCAATTCATTGTAGATAACCACCCGAATTGCATTGATAAACAAACTGGAATGCTTCGCGTTTTCGCCCGCCAGGTGAGTGGGAAAAGCGGAGGAAAGACCGACAACCGAGGCCGTGAATTAGAGATAACACCCACAGTAAAGGCCGTTCTAGACCGGGGGAACATATTGGGGAAATACAAAATCCACAATTTTATCGCAAACGTATTCAAGCGGAACTGGAACCTGGAGCAAAATGACAATGATGGAAAGAAGATTAAACGAATGGAATGGCATTTCCACCAGCTTCGCCACTCATTCGCCTCACACCATTTAAGCGCTGGCGTCCCACTCGAAGTTATTTCTAATGCCTGCGGACACGCTGACATCACAACAACTCGGAATGTGTATGGAAAATTCTTACCAGTGAAAGGAAAAAAAGGAGTTCAAGGAATGATCGACGCCCACAAGGAACACCTGGCAGCGTTCAATGAATCGTATTTCACTTCTCCCCCGAAGTCAAAGGGGAAATCATCAAATTGAACCTTCGTGCCCGGCCCTTACCCTTTATTGCTGCACGGGGAATGACTCCATCTGTAATGTATTGATAAAATGATGTTTTCTTGATTGCATACCGATTTCGGTATTCCTCAGCAGCCACCCATACGTCAATTTTTCCGCCCACTCGGTCGAGTGCGGAGGAAAAGCCTTTTTCAACAGCCTTTCCCACAATCAGCTCAAACAACCCTGAGCGACCGAGATCAATATCTGGCGAACCTAATTTGGAAACAACTTTGGATGCTAGCGCATCTATATCCAATATTGGCGTAGGTGCCGATGATGAGGACTTATTATACCATGTACGTAGTTCTTTTAGTTCGACCTGGGCTGGAGTCATGGTCATGACCATCTCTGCAAACTGATCCAGCATTGCAGGGGTTGGACGAACCTTGGTCAGGGCATGGCGAAAGCCAGATAGCAATTGGACTGGGGATTTAGAGACAGAAAGCGTCATAAATTACCTCGCTCTACCGTATGAAAATTATTGCAGGTACACATAACCACAAAAGATGCATTAGCGAATCCAACTCCGTACTAATTGCATCCTCGACATCGATGGAATAGACGAATGTTTCATTTGTGAAACTGGATACGATTACACGGCTCATGCTTTCCCTTTGGTTTGGTGCCTGTTACTATCTCAGTAGATTACTCTCAATTATCAGAAAATGCAATAACATTTATTTACGGTTATTGTCTGTTATGCACCTTTTCCCGATTTCCGGATTGGCGCTCCTATTTCATAGAACAATGAACCACGACCTACCAAAATAATTGATCCTGGATCATATTCCATATAACAAATCAGGCGCTTTTGTATGAACTGGTTGGGTGAATACATGCCTTGAATATCTGGCCCTGACAAACTTTGAATAGCATGTTCCAAGATAAACAAGAAGGCCCATATTTTCGGTATATGAGTGATTTTTTCCCAAGAAGATCGAACCCGTTTCAGCGATATCCGATTTTAATGCTATCAAGTATATGGCAACAATTTCCCAGTTGCACTTCTTCGTTCTTCTATACCCCAGCCATATCCCTGGCTGTGAATCCTCCCAATGGATTTTCGCATTACTCCGAACTCGGGGTTGGGTGCATAACTCAACTCCATCAAACAAGCGAGGAGCCGCACCATGAAAATCTACGAGATCCAAACCAGGTATGTGGCCAAGGGAGTAATGGAAAGCGTACCAACCTTCACGCATCCCACTGCTGTCGTACGTTACATGGAGTCCGCGTTCAATCAATACCACGATCAAGAACAATTTTGGGTAGTCATGTTGAATGGCGCAAACAGACCGATCGCACGCGTCATGTGTACTTTAGGCTTGGCAAATCAAACCCAGATCCATCCTCGGGAAGCATTTAAGCACGCAGTCCGAGAGGGTGCTATAAGCGTGATCTTTCTTCATAATCATCCAAGCGGAAACCTCAAGGCCTCCATTGACGATATAGCCACCACCACGCGCCTTGTTGAGGCTGGTAAGGTGCTAGATATCCCTGTATTGGATCATGTGATTGTGGCTGATGGCTGGACAAGCATCCGAGCAACCAATCCAGAATGTTTCCGCTGAAATCGGGATTGGGCGCATAACTTACCAACATCAAACCACTTCACCGTTGAGAATGCTATGACAACTGCAACAGAAAAAAAGATCGCCAAAGAAGAACTCGCAAAGCGTAATGGAATCGACGTTACTGCAGTCCAGGTATTCCTCCTAAAGGAGCGCATGGGAAAGACCTATGCTATAGCTCGTGTCGTCCTGAATGACCAGATGCAGCTCACTGGTTTGCGTATCGTTGACGGCGCGAATGGCTTGTTTGTTAGCTATCCCAATGATCCTGGCTACAAAGGCGAAGATTACCGGAGCCTCTTCTATCCAGTCACCAGGGAGCTTCGAGACCATATTGAATCTTTAGTACTTAGCAAATACAAGGAATTGATGGATGAAAAGGCCGAGGAGGATAAGAAGTGAGTCAGTAGTTCTCACATCACGAGCAATCCATAATCACAATAAACTCAGTCCACTCCGATCACTCGGGGTGAGCTGAGTTTTTCTGAATTCGGGGATGGGTGCATAACTTATCCCCATGAACAGTGCAAGGAGATCATTATGGCTACTGCAAAATCCAAGACACCCGCGCTCGATGCATATGTCGGTCGAATCAATGCCATGAGATCGATTTTCCTGGGACAGAACTCGAACATTGTTGATGTTCCATTCCCCACTGATGAGGCAACCTCCAGGGAAATTATTGCTAGGCTCGCACAGGATTTGTCGCCAGAGAACCTAAGTTGCGACGGAGAACTTTCCCTCCAGGAAATTCGCATTCGCTATGCTCATATCATGACTTGCGTGCTTGAGCTTGAGAAAATCCTTTGTCGCAAAATTGAATTAGCTTGCTAAGCGGAAGTCGGGACTGGGTGCATAACTTATCAATATCAAGACTAGCGAGGATCCTTTAGGAACATCGTCATGAAAGGTGCGATATGAAAGAGAAGAGCCTCAGTTTGAATGATATACGGGCCGTCTGGCACCAAGATGTCTATTCTCGGATCTATCCTCGCGAGCCTGTCGTTGAATTTGATGTTTTATTATGGCAGATGTACCATGAAGAACAACTTGAAGCCATCTACTGCAAATTTGTAAAAACGGCACAAAAATCCGGCTATGAGGTGCTTTCATATGACAAGTTCCTGGAGCTTTCACACTATTACTTTCATGCTAACCAGCGAGTCGATAGTCTCATACAGGAAGAAATTTTGGAACTGACGAAGGCTTTGCCTTCCAGGGGGAGGAAATGAATAAGATAAGAATGAAAAAATCTCGAATGATCGCAATCACATTGATCGGCGTCGCAGAAGGATCCTATGAATTTAAATGCGATTCTGTTCCGTTCGTAGTTGGATACATTCAAGAAAATCTAAAGGAAAAGGAGGATTTAGAATATTCAGTCAGGCTCAAATTATATCAAAGAGGCATCCATGTGATCGCAGTTCTTGACGACGATTGTGCCATAGGAGGTCTCATGGGGAGCGTCATTGATTGGTCAACGACCCCAATTATCCCATGTGAAAAACACGCACGTTCCAAGCTGAAAGATTTAATGACCCACACTGAATTATCTGGGTTGAATAAATTCGTCGAAAGATACAACCGACACATACGAGTGCTTAGGTCGCTTCATAAAGACGAAGGAGCTTCTGAAATATCATACCCAACTTCGCCTGAAGAATTTGACGCTGTCGGCGACGCTCTGATAACGGCTGCCAGGTTAAATTTCCCAACAATGGTGTTGGCTGAGGCCATCGCGGAAATGCTTGAGTTGAATCAAGAATTCAGAGAACGATTCGATGGTTGATTAAATTCGTGACATGGGCGACACACACGCACCGAGAGCTGAATATTGCCATATATATCAACAATATAAGGGAATCCATGGTATCAGAAGCGCAATACAAACACATTTGGCTTGTGAAATACTCGATAGAAGTGCCACCGGAAACTAACCTAGAATTCCTTGACGTTGTCAATCCATTTGCATCGTGTAAAATGGAGGTGATTGATCGTGAAATTCGGAACTGCATGGCTCAAATTCGAGTTGTAGTTTCAGGCACAAAAGAGCTGGAATTATTTGGGGCCTGTCACTCAGTAATATTTTGCTTTGGCTCCTTCACCATTTGTGGAAAATTGAGGTGGGAACTTGTTGGATATAAGTGATATCTATCTGCTGCCTCACTGAACGTCAATATCACATAGCAATATGGTCTAGGGGGTCAGTACGATATTGAGTCGATGCGCCCCCCCATTGACTTCGAATGGGTGGGTAATGTAGGCAAGCCCGCAATGGTCGAGTTGTGTGTTCCAATTCCATGTCCTCTGGCCAAGGACTGGGGGTGGGTCCGGGTGCCAATCACAATTAGGAAGCGACGGTTTGAAATCACGAATTCAAATCGAGCTGGTTTTTCCTCCTGAAACCGGGATTAGGCGCATAACTTACCCAGGTAACGTAGGTAAAGATCAATCGCGATTCAATGAAAATAGCCGACAAATCGCAAACGAGCGGGCTGTCAAAACCAAAAAATCATCCGGGTTCCGGGCAAGAAAGCGGACATAAATAAATTCATCGAGGTTACTATGGGACATAATCCGTTTATACCGTCAATAACTGCGACATCGAACACAATCACCTTTGGTCTGATCGTCGACAACTACCTTGCATCGCTGAACGCACGTGGAGCCGTTTGCGGTCGCTCTATGGCCCGAATCCTCGGATCAGCAAAGGAATCCATTGGCGAAGCCGTTCCAGCCTCGCAGGTGTCTCCTGAAGCCGTTTGCAAATGGCTCGGTGTAATCTGGGGAAGAGGATCGGAGGCCATGGCAGATAGGGCACGGGCTTACTTATCCGCAGCATTCAATCACTCGATGCAGTACGATTACAGAAATCCGAGCAATCACCATGGAATCAAGGAAAATCCTGTTTCGCTGATCCAGTCCACAAACGCCAGTTCGCATGTTCGTAACAGGATTGCCAGCAAGCAGGAACTTTCCTCATTCATTTCTAGAATCGAAAGTGACCTGGAACACCCTGCTGCAAGGGCTTTACTGATTTCGTTACTGGTTGGATGCCGCATAGAGGAGGCCGCCAACCTCACCGTGAAATCATTTAACATTTCCGAAAAATCACTGTACTGGGATAAGACCAAGACCGGAGTCAGCCATAAGATCGGTATTGGAAACAAGGTTGCCGGATTGCTCCGGTTATGGAGTGCTGAGAAATCTGATGATGATTACATTTTTCCGAGTCAGACAAACCCGCGGAGGGCTGTGTCAGCGGATACAATTCTAAAGTATTTCGGACGTATGAGATTCGTTAGCGCAACACCACGCGACTTTTGTCGCCGTTCATTTGCGTCCTGGGCACAAGCCGCTGGGTTGACACGAGAAATGATCGATCTGATCCAATGCCATCAGGTTCGGTCGATAGCTACACGCCACTACGATCGCTATAAATTCACTGAGGATGGCATTCAAGCAATATCGAAAGCGTTGAATGCATGGGAAAACTGGATTGAATGCATTATTTGAATCGAGCTAGCAAAAGGTAAAGTCAAGCTCACGCCTGAGCTTGACTTTACCGAAGGAATCCAGAAGCATTTGTCCTAGAATCTTGCATTGATTAAGAATTAGTCACGTCTATCAGCCCTGGTATAATGAGGGAATCAATCAGCGCCACTACTTCAGGGCGTACAATTTGATCAATTTGATCAAGATCTATGGAAGAATTCATGGAAAGCGACACAGCTTCATCATATTCTTGCAATGCATAATATGCTAAGGAAAAGACTTCTGGATACAAATCATCTAATTCACAGCAATCTCCCCAGGGTTGGGGGATGATGTTGTTGTCGGCTGCAGGTGCAAAACCAATGCTCATGCTCACGTTGGGCAAATGCTTTCGATATTTTACAATTTCTAATAAAGGATAAACCCGGTAATCAAAGCTGTGTCCAGAAGAAAGATGGATCTCTTTCCCGAAGAAATTATTATCCAGGAATTTCTTTTCGACATGCTCATTGGATGAACTGCCGGTGTCTTTTGTTTTGCTGCAAAACGATACAATTGCTGGCATAACTGGGTTGTTGGTTGTTTCGTTTGATGTATTCATTTGATTATCCTTGTTTATGTTTGTTACCTTAAATTCATTTATTCAATATTTGATTCCAAGCAATCCATGAAATTATTTAATGAAATTTATGTGCACTGTCTTCAAAAGATGATGCGACAAAAATTGCCACTGAGTATTCAGGGAATTATTATCAGTAAATAGGATCATGGTGATCAAAAAAGACCAGGCGCGAGCTATAGTGGCTGGATTGATTTTTACCGGAGACCATGGCTGTCAACTCGGTCGCTGAGGAATGAGATCAGGGGCATTGACAGCCCCGTCCTCATCTCATTTAAAATGGTAGATCATCAGGTAATGGCGATGAGTCCCCGTTAGTTCCAAACATTGGGCGAAGGTAATCGACAACCGGGGAGATTGGCTTGTAGGGGTAGCCCTCTCCGCCATCCAGCTCCATGAGCATCAATATTGTCTCATCAGGTTCTTTTTCGTCGTCATTCTCAAGGTCATCAATTTGGTATTTGCTAAGGACGACACCATCCCGAAAGCCCATCCATCCGAGAAAATCCCTCGAATTTTCCACGTACGTCAATAAAAAAACTAGCTGAGGGAACATCTTCGATGCAGTCAAAATAGGTTGTGAAATTACGGAGTCTCTGGTTAAGTAAAGGTAACGCAATTTTTCGGGTAATGTGAAAACTGAATCGTAGCTCTTGCAATCCCATATTTTTGAAAGGTTTGTTACGCTCCACTCTCGCCAGCTCGTTGTCCCATAGCTGGTTTTGGCGTAATCCAACACGGATTGCTCATCCAGGGTTCCACATTCTCGGAGAATAAAGGACTGCTCCGCTTCGTTAAGTTGATAACCTCGAATTGCGTTTTCTCCGAGCCAATAATCGATCGCTTCCAAAAATTTTGGCATGCCAATAAATGAATGGAACGAAAATCCTTTGCGAGTCCTTTCTCTCGTGATCCTGCCGATATTCTCTTCCATCATAATCTGAAAAAGTGTGACCTGATCTGCGGGACCTGTAATGGTCAAGCGATTTGTGATATTGAACATTTATAACTCCTTTTTTGTTTTCTCCTCTCAAATTATTTGATCCAAATCACTACTGTCCAAAACAACCTAGCTTAGCCGGCTAGGTTTTCTTTTTTGCCTAAATTCGCTTATTTTCACCTTCCGTTAGAAAGTACCCCCTCCCCCAAA
>CAIRAY010000020.1 GCA_903876665.1 uncultured Fibrobacterota bacterium
AAGCTTGGCCACTTTTGGCTTCGCCAATTTCCACACAGTGGATATGTGCCTGTAACCGCTGAAGCGGAACAGGCATATCAAGTCGAGCACTATCCACTGTGTGGAGCATCACCGGTGCTTGCTGCTGCTTTGTCCGGGCGCGATGCGGTGATGGCCGTTCCGGCCATGACACGCTTGTTGCAGTAGGGCCCGCCTTCTTGTCATGCCCGGGACGGCCGAGTGGCCACTTTTGGCTTCGCCAATTAGTGGAGCACTATCCACTGTGTGGAGCATCACCGTTCCTGCCTGCAATCCCTTGTGTATCATGCATCTGTGATCCCTCGGTGGGACCGTTCGGGCTTGCCCGTTACGGACACATGTCCACTGTGTGGAGTGCCGGGGATGACCAATCAAGTCGTTTTACAATTATAGTTGCCGAATCAATAATCGCAAACGGGATGTTTTTCAAGTCATGCCCGGGACGGGCATCACCGGTGCTTGCTGCTTTGTCCGGGCGCGATGCGGTGATGGCCGTTCCGGCCATGACACGCTTGTTGCAGTAGGGCCCGCCTTCTTGTCATGCCCGGCACGGCCGATGTGCTGCCAGTTACGTTTACTGGCAGCTATGCAAAGCTTGGCCACTTTTGGCTTCGCCAAGTCGAGCACGATCCACCGTGTGGAGCATCACCGGTGCTTGCTGCATGAATTTAAATGCCCTTGGACTCGGTGCGGTGATGGCCGTTCCGGCCATGACAGAATGTGCCGTCCACGCTACAATTCATGCCGACACCCTGCCCTGTTCCGGCATAGCCATCAAGCTAAGCGTTTTTCTGTCTTTTTTCGTGCTACGTGCATCCCCGGAACGGCCGATGATCACCTAAAAACTGGATTTTTTTTAATGCGTAAGCCCTGAACATCAGTTAGGGCCATTGTATTTTCCCATGGTGGCTGTAACTCCGCTTTTAAGGATGCTTCCACATACCTCCGGGATTTTGGCCAATGCCTGTTGGCAAAGTGGCTGATCTTCTGCTGAGATTTTAGAAAGAACCCAATCGGCCGTGTCCCAGCCTGCAGGTGGCTTTCCAGCCCCAAGCCGAACCCGGGCAAATCCGTCGCCAATCTTTTCGATAATGCTGCGCAAGCCGTTCTGCCCTCCATGGGACCCTTGGGGGCGGATGCGGATGCGACCACAATCCAACGCGATATCGTCAGAGAATACCACTAGGTGATCCACGGGAACCTTGTGCCAGGAGAGCAAAGCCTGGACAGACTCACCGGAAAGATTCATAAATGTTTGTGGCTTGGCAAGAATCACCGTGTGCCCGTCTAGGACAATCTTCTGCACCAGGGCCTTGTGCTGTTCCTTCCAATCCCCGGTTCCCGCAATTCGGTCCACCGCCATAAAACCCAAATTGTGTCGGGTTTTTTCGTATTTGCTGCCAGGATTCCCTAAGCCGATAAAAATCCACATAATTCACCAAAATAAGAAAAGGAAATCCACCTGCGAGGCGAATCTCCTTTGTACTGGAAAATAGGAGCCCAATGACGGGCACCCGGTATTACTTCTTTTTGGCAGGAGCAGGAGCGGCAGCGGCTGGTTTTGCATCCTTGCCAGCTGGGGCAGCCTTGGCAGGAGCAGCAGCTTTCGCTGGAGCAACCTTGGTAGCCGTCTTTGCAGCTTCCTTGTCTTCGCCACGACCCTTGGTAATGGTAAACACCGCGGTTTTAGGCTGAGAGACGAGCTTGGCTCCGCCAATCTTCATGTCCTTGGCGTAGAAGGTCGCACCAGCGTGGAATTCGTCCACATTGATCACGATTTCTTTAGGAATCTCTGAAGGCTTGCAGGCCAGATTGATAAAGCGCTTTTCCTGCTGAAGCAATCCACCTTCGGTCTTGACACCGATGGGAAGGCCTTCGAGCCGGACAGCAACCCGAACCTTGACTTCGGACTGATCATCAATCTTCAGAAAGTCAATGTGCGTGATTTCCTGGCTGATGGCATCCTTCTGGTAATCATGGATGATCGCAGGATTGCCGGACTTGCCGTCAATCTCGAGATCGAGAAGGGTGTAACGCTTGCCTGCGGCAAAAACACCACGTAATGCAATCGCATCAACCGTGACGTGAGAAGGCTCTTTTCCTTGGCCGTAATAAACGGCAGGAACGAGTCCGCTCTTGCGAAGACGAACATTAGCGCGGGAATCCGCGATCGGACGGGACTGGGTCTTGAGGGTTGTCAGTTGCATAGTTGCACTCCTTAATATCCTATTGGGGTAGCTGGATTCGAACCAACGAATGACGGAATCAAAATCCGTTGTCTTACCGCTTGACTATACCCCAGAAAAGCGACGGACAATGTTAGCAATTCTCAACGAATCGGGCAATGGCTCCGAAGCGAGAAGTTGAACTTATTCGCTCCAAAGCTGATTTTCCTGCAATTTCGGTCTCGAAAAAGGCAAAAACCGAGGCTCCCGAGCCCGACATGAGGGTGCCAAGGGCCCCGGCACTCAAAAAATCGTCCTTCATTTTTTGGATTTGGGGAAACTGTGGCAGGACGGATTCTTCAAATTTATTGAAAAGGTCAAATTTTCCGAAAAGAGGGTCTGGGAAGGGTTTTGAGAGCAAATCTTTGCGAAACCCATTCCAACGGACATCTCCGGAGGGCGAAATCCCCGCATAGGCGGCCTTGGTGGGGACGGCACACAGAGGAGTAGCCACCACCAAAACCCCATCTACAGGAATCTGGGCCGCGGGCACCCGCTCCAAAATTTCCCCGATTCCCGAGGCGAGGCACGTACCCCCTTCAACCAGAAAGGGGACATCGGCCCCAAGCTTCGCCCCGATTTCGCACAATACGGAAGGCGCAAGTCCCAGATTCCACATCCGATTGAGCAAACGCAAGGCCGCAGCGGCATCAGCACTTCCTCCACCAAGCCCGGCTCCAAGCGGCAAAACCTTTTCCAAATGCAGGTCCACGCCCTGTGCCACTCCACCAAAGGCACGTAAAGCCTGAGCAGCCCGGTATACCAAATCCGATTCCACCGGATAGTCCTGTATATTATTATAGGTGAGGCGGACTTCCCCATCGGCCCGTTCCCGTGCCTGTAAGGTGTCGCAAAGATTAACCGTCTGGAACAAGGTTCCAATATCATGGTAACCGTCAGAACGTTTGGAGAGGACATCCAAAAAGAGATTGATTTTAGCGTAGGCTTTTTCGGAATGGATCATGGGGGGAAGGTAGAAAAAGAAGAACAGCCAGTTGGGTCTCAGCACGAAGTGCTCGTGTAGAGTGTAAAGATTAATGATTAAATTTCGCTAGTATTCCCCCGAGGCGGTCTGCCGAGATATCCGAATCACTTTGCGCTTAATAGTGACCGTTCCGCATTAGCGGACTACGGGAACTTATACACTGTGTCTATCGCACTTTTCACTCTGGAACTCCGGAATTACAACTCTTCCCCGGTTTCCTTGGATACCACTTTGTTGCGGCCCGAGCCTTTGGCTTGGTAGAGGGCTTCGTCGGCAAGACTGCAATAGTGGGCATCCAGCTTGGCGTCTGGGTCCACAATTCGCAACAGACCTAGGCTGATGGTTAAAATTCCATAGTCGGTATTGCCAGAATGGGGAATTGCCTTTGAGGCAACCTCGGTTCGGATGCGGTCGACAAAAGAGTCAATCAACTTTTGCTCCTGATCACGCGGAGCTGAAAAGACCAAGGAAAATTCCTCTCCGCCCAAGCGGAAGCTATAGTCATCTGGCCTGTGCATGGTGCTATGAAATACTTCACCAATTGTCCGCAATGCCACATCCCCGGCAGGGTGTCCGTAGGTGTCGTTATAGCGCTTAAAATGATCCACATCAACCATCACCAAAACCACGGAGTGTTTGGCTCTGCGGGCACGGGCCAGCTCCCTGGGGAATATGGTGTTGAAATGGCGACGGTTGTATAGTTTGGTCAGTTCGTCAGTGATGGCGATTTCTTCGAGGCGTTTTTTACTGGTAATGTCATGAATCACCGCATGGAAACCAACGAGAACGCCTTGGTTGGTTTTTATGGGGGAAACACTGGCCTCCCCCCAGAATACAGAATTATTGTTGCGGACCATGCTGAACTCGTCCGTCCAGCCGTAGGCCCCAGCCAAACCTTCCCAAAGGTCCTGGTATTGCTGAGGCAAATTATCCGGATGGAGGATTTGTGTCAAAGACCTTCCCACCAACTCCTCGGGCAAAAAACCGGAAAATTGACAGAAAGCCTCGCTCGAGGCCAGAATCCGCCCTTCGAGGGATATGTGCAGAATCATGACCTCCCGGTCCATCAAAGACCGGAATTCTTGACATTCCGCCATTGTCCATACAATTTCCATGGGTAAAATATACCCAAGAATCACCGTTCCATTCAAAAAAATGGGCCTTTGATGTCCAAATTTTCATAATTATTATATTTCACCCTTTTTTCAAGAACCCAAAGATCATGCAAAATCGCGACCATCACCTACTGACCCTGAAGGACTGGAGCCGGGAACGGATCCAGGAAACGATCGATCTCGCCCTTCAGCTCAAATCCGACCTGAAGACAAAAGGGCCGAGCGACCGTTTGCGTGGGCAGACCATTGGGATGTTTTTTGAAAAACCCAGTTTGCGCACGGTTACGACATTTCAAGTCGGAATTCACCAATTGGGTGGCGAAGCCATCATGCTCGATCCCGAATCCATTGGACTTGGCAAGCGCGAAAGCATTGCAGATGTTTCCCGGTGCCTTTCGCGCTGGGTCAATGCAATCGTAGTCCGGTGCTTCAAACAGGAACTTTTGGAAAAGCTTGCGGAGTATGGCTCCGTTCCCGTAATCAATGCCTTGACTGACGAATTTCACCCCTGCCAGGCTCTCGCTTTTGGTCAAACCATGGTGGAGCACTTTGGCGCCCTGCGTGGCCGCACCGTCGCCTTCATCGGGGATGGCAACAACGTCGCCAACTCCTTGATGATTCTGGCAGCCAAAACAGGAATGAATTTCACCCTCGCCTGCCCTAAAGGCTTTGAACAGCCAGCGGATTTGGTGGAGTACGCCAGCCCTATTTTCGCCCAGAATGGCGGATCCTACCGCGTTTTCAACGATCCGAAAGAAGCGGTCCGCGATGCAGACATCCTCTATTCCGATGTCTGGGTCAGCATGGGCCAGGAAGAGCAAAAAGATTCCAAGCAGTCGCATTTTCTTCCTTTTCAGATCAATGATTCCCTACTCGCGCTTGCTCCGCAGGGCTGCATGGTTACACACTGCCTCCCCGCGCACCGGGGCGAAGAAATCACAGACGCCATTATGGATAGCCCACGAAATCTGTGCTTTGAAGAAGCCGAAAACCGTCTTCACGCGCAGAAGGCCGTCATGTGCCAACTGATGCAGGCGACCTTACCGCGATAATCGATTTTCCGATGAAAGGCCACATTTAGCCGATGGATGACAAAGGTGCCTGGCGTTCCTTTTTTGTCCTTTTCCTTTCCGGCCGGATGAGTGTATATTTTGGGAACTTTTTTGCCCCATTAGGAATGTTATGACAAAAAAAATCCTATTCCAAGACACTAGCTTCCGCGATGGATTCCAATCCATTTTTGGAGCCCGCGCATTTACCCCGGATTTTATTCCGGCCGTTGAAGCCGCAGTGGCAGCAGGCATTACCCACTTTGAAGCAGGGGGTGGCGCCCGCTTCCAGGCACCTTTCCTTTACTGCGGTGAATCCGCTTTTGACTCGATGGACGCCTTCCGCAAAGCCGTGGGTCCAAACATTCGCCTGCAGACCTTGGCCCGCGGAATCAACGTTGTTGCGCTAGAGCAACAGCCTGCCGACATGATCAACCTTCATGCCCTGATGTTCAAAAAACATGGCATGACCCGCATTCGAAATTTTGACGCTCTTAATGATGTCAATAATCTGATTTATTCGGGCCAATGCATCACCAATGCCGGCCTGGAACATGAAGTGGTTGTCACCATGATGGAATTGCCCCGCGGCTGTTCCGGTGCCCATGATGCTGAATTTTACACCAAGACCCTGAAGCAGATTCTTGACGCAGGGGTACCCTTCTCCAGCGTCTGCTTCAAAGATGCATCAGGGACATCAAACCCCCGCAAAGTCCACGAAACATTCAAGGCTGCACGCAAACTGCTCGGCGACAAGATCGAGCTTCGCATGCATACCCACGAAACTTGTGGCACAGGCATTGCCCAGTACATTGCAGCCATCGAAGGCGGATGCGACGGAGTTTGTGTAGGACGCGCGCCTCTAAGTGGTGGCACGGCCCAACCCGATCTCTTCTCCCTTTGGCATGCCCTCAAAGGCTCCGATTACGATCTCGATATCGATGTCGAAAAGATCATGGAAGCCAACAAGATTTCCAAGGAATGCCTCAAGGATTACGAGTTCCCACCCGAAGCATTGGGAATCGACACCGAGGTGATTTTCAGCCCCATGCCTGGTGGTGCGCTGACCGCAAACACTCTCATGATGCGCGAAGCCAAGACCTTCCACAAATATCCCGAGGTGATCAAGGCCATGGCCGAATGCGTGGCCCGTGGTGGCTACGGCACTTCCGTGACTCCTGTTTCCCAGTTCTACTTCCAGCAAGCCTACGCCAACGTGATGCTGGGTCCTTGGAAAAAGATGACCGATGGCTATGGCAACATGGTCCTCGGGTACTACGGAAAAACACCGGTCGCACCCGATGCGGAGATCGTCAAAATCGCCTCCGAACAACTCAAGAAGCCCGTATTCACCGGTGACCCCATCAAGAATTTGGAACCCGGAATTCCCAAGGCCAAAGTCGTCCTCGAAGAAAACAGCCTGCCCGTCACCGATGAGAATTTGTTCATCATTGGCGCATTTGCAACCAAGGGCGGCAACAAGGGACTTGACTTCCTCAAGGGCAACTTCAAGATTACCGTGCCCAAGAAAGATCCCAACAAGGTTGTGGCGGCTTCCGCACCCGCACCTGCCCCAGTCGTTGCAGCACCAGCAAACCAGGCAGGCAACTACCGGGTTTCCGTGGCCGGCAAGTCCTTTGATTTGCACGTGCAGCCCATCTGATATCCATTGTAAAAGAAAAAGGCTCCCCAAGCGGGAGCCTTTTTTTATTACAGGAACGAGTGCCTCGGCTTATCGGCCCGAAGCGAATAACCCGCCCATCATGGCGCCATACCCGGTGCTGATCCAAGGGTTTGAAGTGATGGGGCACGTTCCACTGGCACAGCCGACAAAGCGATAGTAGGCGAAACCGGCCGCGGCACCGAGGGCAACTCCGATGGCAATTCTAGCAATGAGGGGCATGGGATCTCCTTGTATATTTAGATTACAATAATATACTAATATTTCTTCTTTCCGGATGGACAGCCCCAAGTTACACCTGGTTATTGTCAAGTCTAAACGAAATGACTAGAACTCCCCCTGCCGGCCCCGCAAAATCTCCTCCACCCGAGTCACAATCGCATTGCGATCCCCGCACCAGGATGGAGCGAGGAGCTGGTCCGAAGGGGCATCGCCCGAAAACCGCTCAATGGCGAGGTTCTTTGGAAATATCGACATCATGCGGGCAACCGCTTGACAGTAGGCCTCAAATTCAAGAATGGTCACGTTGCCCCGCTCCCATTCCAGGGCCATGCGGGTTCCTTTAACAATATGCAACGGATGGATTTTTACCGCGCTGAACGGGTACTCCGAAACAACCCGGGCCGTGTTTTCAAAATCCGCCATTCCCTCGCCCGGAAGCCCCACGATCAAATGAGTGCACAGGTCAAACCCAGGAAAGCCCTGACCGCGCTCGGCTGCAACCGCCTCCACACAGCGCGCCACACCCTCCCGGAATTCGGCCAGGGAGTGCCCACGGTTCGTGCGCAAGAGCGTAGCGTCATTTGCTGTCTGCAGGCCAATTTCCAAAATGAGCGGCTTGCGTCTAGAAACACGACATAAGACATCAATTACATCGGCAGGCAAGCAATCCGGACGGGTTCCCACGGAAATCCCGACCACATCCGGATGGTCCAGGACTTGCTCAAAAATACCGGCCAACACCTCAGCGGGCGCATAGGTATTGGAATAGGGCTGAAAATAGGCAAGCACACCGGCATGAGGAAATCTTGTACGCAGTCGTAGGATCTGGGTATCGAGCTGCAAGCTTAAACCGTCCCCCCGCATGGCCAGGGCTGGACTGAAGGAACGGTTGTCACAATAGGTGCAGCCTCCGCGGGCCTTGGTTCCATCCATATTGGGACAGGTAAAACCAGCATCCAAGGTTACTTTGCGGACTTGCCGGTACCCCGGAAAACGCTCTTGCAAAAAGTCACGATAGCTTCGATAGAGACTGGCCATGAGCCAAAGATAGAAGCAAGGGAGCAAAAGCCCCTCTTTTGGCTTCACGGAAACGACATATACCACATCTTGGGGTTGATCCCCCACCCGACAACTACCTATACAACCGACAATTCCTAAATATTCACAAACCCTTTTTGGTGGCCCGTGCGAATCAATCCCAAAAAATTGCTGATTTTGACCGAATTTCAAGCCCCAAAAAATATCTTTCCCTTGAACAATTTTCACCCTTCCAAGTCGGAGGAAAAATTTTATCCTTCACCCCGTAACCACGACATATTGTGCACACCAACAGAAAACAGCCGATATATTGTGGATTGAATGTTGGAATTACAGGCTAAAACCTTGTCGCACAACAAGTAAGCCCAAACAAAACCGAAACTGAATTGCAATGAGATGGAGAAAAAATGACGACTAAGACCAAGAGCATAGCCCTGCGGCCCCTACAGATGACCGAAAACGCGATCCGCGTCCTGAAGGCCCGCTACCTGCGTAAAAACAACCAGGGCGAAACCATTGAGAGCCCAGAGGAGCTTTTTCTCCGCGTCGCCAAGTGCGTGGCCGATGTGGAAGTGGAATACGGCAAGACCCAGTCCGATGTGGACGAAGCCACAGCCCTGTTCTACAATTTGATGGCCGACGGCTACTTCATGCCCAATAGCCCTACCCTGATGAACGCCGGGCGCGAAATGGGAATGCTCTCCGCCTGTTTCGTTCTCCCCCTCGAAGACTCCATCGACGATATTTTTTCCACCGTAAAAGCCACTGCCATGATTCAGAAAGCCGGTGGAGGCACGGGCTTCTCCTTTGATAAACTTCGTCCAACGGGCGATTACATCAAGTCCTCCGGTGGCACCACCTCCGGGCCCATCAGTTTTTGGAAGGTCCTCTCCGAGACCACCAACGCCATTCAGCAGGGCGCATTCCGTCGGGGCGCGAACATGGGCATGATGTCCATCACCCATCCCGACATTGTCACCTTCATCTACGCCAAACAAGATTTATCCGCATTCACCAATTTCAATATTTCGATCAAGGTCCCCAACTCCTGGATGGAAGCCTACCGCGCCGATCCCGATGGTGCCCATATCGTCGTCAACCGCCGAAGCGGCAAGCAGTTCGTTCTCCCCCGTTCCATCAAGCCGGGCAACTACGAAATGTCAAACCTGATTGCCCAGGAAGTCTTCGAAGCCATTCCCGTTGCGGAGCGTCCCGAGGTGTGGACCCGGCGCGAAATATTCGGCGTGATTATTGATTGCGCTTGGACCACAGGCGAACCTGGTCTAATTTTCATCGACAATATCAACAAAGTAAACCCGACTCCCCATGTGGGCGAAATCGAAGCCACCAATCCTTGTGGTGAACAGCCATTGCTCCCTTACGAAGCCTGCAACCTGGGCTCCATCAATGTGGCTTGTTTTGTCCGAGTCTCCGACAAAGGAACAGTAAGTTACGACTGGGATGGCCTGCGCGAAGCTGTCCACGCCTCCACCCGCTTCCTCGACAATGTGATTGAGGCGAATAAATATCCCCTTCCTGAAATTGAGCAAATGTGCAAGGGCAATCGCAAGATCGGCCTAGGCCTCATGGGATTTGCGGATGCCATGTTCAAAATGGGAATCGCTTATGATTCCGAAGCCGGCATCGCTTATGGTTCCCAAGTGATGAAATTTATCAACGATGAAGCACACAACGCTTCCGAAGTGCTCGCTGCCGACCGTGGCCTGTTCCCCAACTGGAAGGGCAGCATCTGGGACACCAAGTACAATCGTCCCATGCGCAACTCCGCCACCACCACCGTCGCCCCCACCGGCACCATTTCCATCATCGCCAATTGCTCCGGTGGCATCGAACCTTTGTACAGCCTGGCTTTTATTCGCCAGGTCCTCGATGGCCAAAAGCTCATCGAAACCAATCCATTCTTCGAAGGAATTGCCAAACAACGCGGTTTTTATTCTAAAGAGCTGTTTGAGCGCATCGCAGAGCAGGGCTCGGTGGCGCACCTCGATGGCGTTCCCGAAGACCTCAAGCGCGTGTTCGTTTGTGCGCATGACATTGCTCCTGAATGGCATGTTCGCATGCAGGCCGCTTTCCAGGATCATTGTGATTCATCCATCTCCAAGACGATCAACCTGCCCAACGACGCCGACCGCAACCTGGTAGAAAAAATCTACACCATGGCCTGGGACCTGAACTGCAAGGGAATCACCGTCTATCGCGACGGGTGCCGCTCCATGCAGCCCATGACCCTGAAGAAGAAGGACGAAGCGCCTGCGGCCACTGTGGCCCCTGCTCCCGTCGCCAAGCGCACTCCAGACATTTTTGTTCCCCGGCGCCCCATCAAGACACAGAACATCCTTTCTGCGATCCGTATCCGGCAAGCCACACCATTTGGACACATGCATGTGACCATTACGGTGGATCCGATTTTCCGGCGTGAACTAGAAGTCTTTGCTCAGCTCGGAAAGGCCGGCGACGTGGCCGCTTCGGATCTGGAAGCCATCAGCCGCCTCACCTCGCTCTACCTGCGCCTCGGAGGCTCCATTAACGACATCATCGACCAGCTCGAAGGAATTGGATCGCACATGTCTGTTCCCACTCGCGATGGTCGCGTCATGTCCCTCGCCGACGCCCTAGGTAAGACCCTGCACAAATACCAGATCGCCAAGGATCTCTACGGCATCGAGGCCATTTTGCTCGGCCAGGTGGACTTCTCCCTAGTTTCTCTCAAGGACGACGGGTCCTATGTAGCCCCGCCCGGAATGGGAAACTCCACCAAGAGCGGCGACAAGCTACAGAACATGTACAAGGTCAAATGCCCTGAATGCCATGGCGTGCTAAGCTTCGCCGAGGGTTGCATCAAGTGCAATTCCTGTGGCTACAGCAAGTGCTAAATCCGCGAATTTGCAAATAACAAAAGCCATCCTCGTTTGAGGATGGCTTTTTTTGATATTAAATATGGTTCCTTCGAGAAATGAGTGGGTAAAACAAGTCCTATAAGGGCTGGAAAATCTAGCTTGTCTGCTGGGCTAGATCGTCGCCCACCAGTGCGACCTCCGGTCACCACCTTTCTACAGGAGCTCCTCGACTATCCCCTGCATCCAACTAGCTTCCCCAACCCTTGTAACGCGAACTC
>CAIRAY010000021.1 GCA_903876665.1 uncultured Fibrobacterota bacterium
AAACGGGATGCCAAAACATGAAAATTGGCATGCTTGACATGTCATGCCCGGCCTTGTTGTCATGCCCGGCCTTGTTGTCATGCCCGGCACGGGCATCACAGAATATGGCCGAATTGTGCAGTCATGCCCGTGCCGGGCATGACTGGGACAACAATACAACCCCAAATAATTGGGATATTTTTAATGCCTAAGCTCTCCGGCATGAGTGGTTTCCTGGATCCAATTCGCCAGAAGATGGTTGCGGCTACGCCCGAAGAGGGGGTGCGCCAGGCCTTGGTCGAGTGGCTCATCCGCGAAAAAGGCGTTCCCCGGCATTTGATGGAAACCGAATGCGGGCTTAACCGGATCAAGCCGGGGGCCAAAGGCCGAGTGGATTTGTTGGTTCATGGGTTCCGGCAAGGCCGCAAAGTGAATCGCCCTTGGCTCCTCGCCGAATGCAAGCGCCCCGGAGAAACCGATTGGGCTCTGCTCGAAGTGCAGGTGAACCGTTACCTGAAAATTGTCCAGCCCGAATACTTGCTATTGGCCATTGGTGCCGATGTGAGGATATTCCAGATGCAAACGGGAACACCTCAATCCCCTTCCATACAACCCATTTTGGATTTGCCCTCTTTTAATTTGGATTAGTGTTATGAATCATCAAAATTCCCTCGATCTGAGCGCTTTTGACCAATGGTTGCGCAACTTGCTCAAGCCCGAACTCTTTAAGGATTATTGCCCAAACGGGCTCATCGTGGAGTCGGGGGCTAAGGTTCATCGGGTGGTTTGCGGGGTTTCCCTTTCCATGGAATTGATCCACGAAGCCATAGAAAGCAAAGCCGATGCCATCATTGTGCATCATCCCCATGGCTTTTGGAACAATCAACCCAAACTTCCCGTAGGGATGATGGCCAAAAAAATCCGGTCTCTGCTTTCAGAGGGGGTGAGTCTGTGGGGTTTTCATTTGCCTTTGGATGGGCACCCCGAAGTCGGCAACAATGTGGGGATAGCCCGGGCGCTTGGCGCAGAGCCATACGGCAGCTTCATGCGCGAGGGGCAGGCCGATGTCGGTTTGCTCTGCCGGTTTGCTCCTTCCATGGAGCCAAAGGACCTTCAGCAAAAGGCTACGGCCCTTTTTGGAAATGCCGGAGTGATTCATGCCCTCATGTTCGGGCCACAGAGGATAGAGACGATTGCCATCTGTTCCGGTGGAGGAGCTTCGGGCATTGATGAGGCACTCAAATGCGGCGTTCAAGCCTATTTGACGGGCGAGATCAAAGAGTCTCACCCCATCCAGGCGCGTGAAGAGGGTTTTCATTTGTTGGCTTGTGGGCATTATGCCACCGAAATGTTCGGCCCGCGATTACTGGCCGAACGAATCACCCAGGATCTCGGAATTCCCGCTGATTTTGTGGATGTACCTAATCCAATTTAAGGATTTGAAAGAAGGACCTCGAAATCCTTCTGGACTTCTTGTGTCTTTGAGGAGATGGAGCAAATCGAGCCTTCATCGGCAGCGCCCGCGCCAAATTGGGAAATGACCTTAGCGGAGGCAACCAGAGTGCCGGGCAATTGAAAGGTTGATCCTGTTTCCGAATTGAGGATCCGTCGCCCCGGATTCATGACCACCAGGTTGTCTCCCACCCGAAGTCCGGTGGATTTCCCTGCCCCAATGTATAGAATGGAGTCCTGAACCTCTAGAACATTCGTCTTCCAAGGACGACTTTGCAATCCCGCGACCATTTTTGCGGTCAGGGTGGAAATGGCGCGACTGATCGCCTGGTCCGTCAGGCTTCCGTCGTAGCCAATTCGGCCTCCAAACCCGAGCGTCTGGGTGGATTGGTTTTTCACATCGGCCTCCCCATTTTCCGAAAAGAAGGCCACGCCAGTTTGTGGATCCACCATGCGGATGCTGACCTTGGCGTGGGCGATTTCGACTTTTGTCTTGGAGAGCCCTGCATCGTTCCAGGCGGTTTTGGTTCCGAGCTCCGTGATGGTCCCAAAAATAAAGGCGGTCACTCCGAGGAAGGGTTTATCGGCAATTTGGCCCGGGTCCGCGATCAGCCCGGCCTGCATGGCCGCCTTTTCATCGACCAATGTCTTCAGGTTCCGCTGCTCGATTACGGTGAAGGCTCCCGTGGCAACCAGGTCGTTGGTAAGGATCTCGCTTGCCTGAACGCCCACATCTTCCACCACTCCAAAAAGATTGGTGCCGTACCCGCTACGGTCCTCGAATTTTGCGATACCAATCCGATGCTTGATGCCGGTAAAAGCCGGGGTCACCGTTTTTTCGGTGGTGGCGCTTGGAGCGGTAGGAGAGGCGTCGAGGTGGTATTGATTCGCTGCGCAACCAGAAAGAATGAGGGATGCGCCGATGAGAGCAGAAAAAAACTTAGTGAGTACCATAAAGGGGTCCGGGAGGAATGGATTGAAACATGGAGATTGCGGCCGAATCGGCGATAGGTTCATATTTTTCCAGAGCCGAGTGAAGAATTGCGTCAATCAGAATCCAGATTCTTTGATCCTTGATGTTGGTTTCCGATGAGCGGTGCTCCTGGCGACTCCAGATGGGGGCGTCGGATTTGGCCGTGTACAAATCCATGGAAAGTCCCACATTCACCGAAGCGCCCACGACATAATATTTGGAGCTCCATTCCGTAACTTTTGTTTTTAACACCGCATCCGCTCCGAAAATCTCCAAGAGCTTTTTGGGTGGGACGCTATTGATTCGTCCTGCATTGTTCATGTTGTTGGCATTGAAAATGGCCAAGGCGAGCTCTGGGCTGATGCAATAATAACCGCGTTGTGCCAGCCGTTTGGAAATGATGGGGTACAAAGTCTCGAGGATATCCGTATTGGAGGTGAGACTTTCGGGTGGCAGAACCAAGATGGTCCGGGCAGGAATGGGCTCGGGCGGGACTGGGACGGTTGGGGCGCAGGATAAAAGGAATCCCAATAAAAAGGAGAGGGCCAGTGCGACTCGTTTCATTTGGGGATGCCCAAGGAAGAATCGGAGGGTGCTTTTACAAAATTGCCGGTAACAATGGAAATGGCTCGCCCGGATTCTGGATAATAGTGGTTTTCAATCCGGAACTCTTCGGCCGCGGCCTCCACCTTCCCCTGAAGGAGCAAATGGGAGGCAAGGCTTGCGTGCAGCCCAGGCAATGAGTCGTCGGCGGCCATGGCTTTGCGATAAAGAGGTTCGCAATCTTTATCCGGTGTCCGCAAATGACAAATGGTAGCCGAATGATAAAGGTTCCAAGCCGACGGCGCACAACCAAAAAGACCGAAGCAAACCATCAAAGTGAAAGGGAAAAAATGTCGCATAATGGAATATCCTTAATAAGCATAAAAAGCACAAGGAAATGATTTGGATTGAGCGATTTCCTGTTGTAAGAATAGAAATTATCGGATAAACTAAAAATGTTGATGAAACCAGAAATGAACGAAGGCCTCCAGGCCAAGGAAGCGCTACGCAAAACCCGCCTGAACCAGGTGGTCATTTTTTGCGTTCTCGCGGTCATTTATCGCCTAGGCGATGCGGTTTACCGGGGAACATGGGGGCTCGCTGGGATGCTTTTTGTGGGCCTGGTTCCCCTGGGCGTTTGCCTGTGGCTCAATCGTCAGGGGAAGTCCAATTCGGCACTTTTGATTTTGCTTGTTTCGGTGACCGTGATGATTTCGGGGCTTGCCTGGGGAAACGAGGGCCTGCTCGATACCAGTCTCCTGGCATTCCCTGGCATTTTGATTTTGGTGGGAGTCCTTGCCAACCCCCGCTATTTTCTGGGATTTCTGGTATATATGCTGGCATTCATTCTGGTGCTCGCTTTTGGCCCTGAATTCGGGTATCACCATTCGTTGGTGGATCCGACCTACGGAGTCATGGTGCGAGCTGCGGACCTGATGGTCATCCTGATTGTCAGCAGCTTCAGCGTCTGGCTATTTACCAAGGATCTCCATGACGCGCTCAAAAAATCCGAAGGCGAAATCGAACAAACGAAGCGCTCCCAGGAAATCATCACCCACCAGTCCCAGCATGATGCCTTGACTGATCTTCCCAATCGCCTACTGGCCCGTGACCGCATTACCCAGGCCATTGCCCAGGCCATTCGACATCGCAAGCGCATCGCCATCCTGTATTTGGATGTGGATGATTTTAAGTCCATCAATGACTCCTTGGGCCACCAGGCCGGTGATGGCTTTTTAAAACAGGTGGCGGACCGGTTAATGAATGTGTTGCGTAAAACGGATGTGGTGAGTCGTCAGGGAGGTGATGAATTCCTGATCGGACTTACAGAAGTAGAGGATCTGGAGGGAATTTCCATAGTCGCTTCGAACATTCTCGCGCAAATGAAAATCCCTTATCGGGTCATGGATGTCGATATTTTCACCTCCTGCTCCATCGGAATTGCGGTATATCCCAATGACGGTGCGGATTTTGATACGCTCTTACAGCATGCGGACATTTGCATGTATCAGGCCAAGGAAAAGGGACGGAATTCCTTCCGTTTTTATGACGAGGCCTTGAATGCCAAGACCAGCCTGACGTTGCACATGACCTCCCACCTGCGCGAGGCCCTGTTACGCCAGGAGTTTTCCTTGTTCTATCAACCGGTCATGGAGAATGCCACGGGGCAAATTATTGGTGCCGAAGCACTCATCCGGTGGCAACACCCCGACCGGGGCATGGTTTCACCTGCGGATTTCATCCCGGTTGCGGAGCGCTCGGGCCTGATCGTTGAAATCGGAGAGTGGGTAATCTATGAAGCCTGCCGTCAAATGCGGGAGTGGCTCGACTCTGGCCTGCAGCCCTTTGTCCTTGCGGTGAACCTGTCTATGGTCCAGTTCAAACGAGGGGACATTGTAAAAGTCGTCGGTGATGCCCTGGCAAAAACGGGTCTGAATCCGCAGTATTTGGAACTGGAATTAACCGAATCCACCCTGATTCAGGACGCCGAAACCTTCATCGAGACTTTGCACCGCCTCAAATCCCTGGGAGTAAAAATCTCCATCGATGATTTTGGTACGGGCTATTCTAATCTCTCCTATTTGCAGCGCTTTAATGTCGATAAGTTGAAGATAGACCAGTCCTTCGTGCGCGATTTGGCCACAAACTCCCAGAGTCTTGCCATCGTAGTCGCCATAATCCAAATGGCAAAAAGCCTAAACTTGTTGACCACCGCCGAAGGAATCGAGGATGCTGGAACCAATCAGCAACTTGTCGATTTAAAATGTGACCAGGGCCAGGGATATTTGTTCTCCCGGCCTCAGCCAGCCTCCCAATTCGAGGCATTTGTGCGCGCACATATCCTCAATGTGGCCTAACGTTTTCACTCCCAGGAATCACTCTCGGGATAGTAGCCAATAGCTTCGGGGCAGGCGCCGGCGTTCGTGGAAATGACGATAGAGGTTTGGAATTCACCCTGGGCGGACTGGCGGTAATTGCAGCGGGTCCAAAAAAAGTCCATTTCTTCTGATCCGGTAAAGGACATGGGGATCCTGGTGGATTCCCAGGCCAACAGAATGGTGGCCAAAAACAGAATGGCAACGATTTCCTTTTTCATATGCACTCCTTGTGTGTGCAGAAAAAGTAAACCTATAATGCTGACAGAATTTGACGCGAGTAGGCTGATCGGCTGGAATTAATTTCCGAGGGCTTTGTTTGCGCTGGCTTTGATTTGCTGGCAGAGCGTGGTGGTGGACTTTTCGTCGCAGGTCTTTGACTTGGATGCGATGGCGGATAAGTCTTTGCCCGAGGATGATGCTTCAAGTGCCGCAAAAATGAATTTGAGGAAACCAGCGTCGGCTTGGCTTTCGCTGAGCTCATGCAGGCTCTCGTTCCAATCTTTGGCGAAAAGGCGGGTCACATTTTCGGCAACCGAGGCCAGGATTTCGGGATTGGTGCATTTGGCGAATTTGCTGAACCAGGACTTCAGCTCAGCCAAGGAAGCTTGCTCCTCAGCGATGATCTGGGCCACGGCGCACTTTCCTAACCGGGCCTCTACGGATTTAATTTGACACCCGGCATCTTCATTCAGGCGACTTCCCCGGATGTAGCCCGTAATGGTCTCGTTGTTCAAAAAGACAGCAATATGGGTCCAGCCGTTAATGGTTCCAAAGGTTTCTACGCATTGGGACTGGGTGGCCTTGTCGATCACACCTCCGGAAAGGGAGGGTGAAACTCGAATATTGACGAATCCATCGGGGTCGGAAACGCGGGAAAAAGTACCTGCAAAGGAGGAGCAGACAAATAGAAAAGGTATGATTCGAAAGAGGGTCCTATTGAGCATGCCCCAAAAATAGAATCATTTGCGAATATTGCGGGGGAAATCCAGGGCAAACGCATTAAAAAAGTCTGGGGTACATTCAAGAATCCTCAGCTACACCAATCAGAGCAACCACTACTGTCCAAAATAATCTAGTCTAAACTCGTTAGACCATTGGTATTATTGGCCTGTAGGCATGATTGACTTGATTGGGGGCTGTTTTGTCATGGCCGGAACGGCCGAGTGGCCACTTCAACCTTTGGTTGTTAGTGGAGCAC
>CAIRAY010000022.1 GCA_903876665.1 uncultured Fibrobacterota bacterium
ACGCTGTTGCTCTTGGTGGAGTCATTCTTGTTGTCGATGGCCAGAGCGTAGATGTTGTATGTCGTAGCAGTAGGAGCTTTCCAAGTGCAACTGTACGGGGATGTCACATCGGTGCAGGCGGTGATCAAAGTGGTAGTGTTTGCCGCGCGGGCAATGAACACCACTTTGCTGACCGTGCCATCCGGGTCGCTTGCGGTCGCGGTGAATGTGGTGACGGCACCGAAAGTGTAGGAGGCATTGGCGGTCGGTGCGGTCAAGGAAATCACCGGAGCTTTGTTCGCAACCGAAGAGCTCGAGGGTGCGACCGAGGAACTGGAGACCACAACCGAGGATGTGCCACCCATGGACAGAGTCACGGTGTTCCCTGCGCCACCAATAGTTGCAGTGACGGCTGTTTTGACCTGGCTGGAGGCAAGGGCGGTGTATTTGTATGGAATTGTGAATGCAGTCCCGACATTGGTGTTCATGCCCGTAGCGGTTCCCGAATTTCCCGTGGCGCGAACAACCGCAGAGACATCATATATTTTGACCGCTTGCGTTCCCGCTGGAACGTTATAGTAATTGCCCTCAATGACATAGGACGCTTCCACACCGGGACCGCTGACGATTTGTCCTGCATCTTGGGAGCCGAACAAATTATTCAGGAGATGCACTTTACCAAAACGACCCCGAGGCTGGCGCTGGTTGACCCGGTCCGCCCACCAGCTGTTCATATAGGTGATCTGGAGCTTTCCCCGGTCTTCTGTAGACGCGTCGCTGGAGCTGATCAAGTTGGAAAATCGGTGTTCCTTCGCATAGGTATACGAGAATTTCATCCAGGAAGCTGTAATGTAATCGGCGGCCTTGGTGAAGTCGCAGTTGCCGTCCTGGCCATCGGCAATGTCGATGTGGTCAAGCCAAATATGGTGAGCCCCATTTTCCACTGCCATTGCATCAACGCCAGCCTTGCACTCATTATAGCTATTGCAGACATTTCCTCGCAATGTCATGTTGCGAAGGACGATGTTGAATTTTGTCGTTCCTGAAATGGAGACGTTGCCTTTAAGCAGAACTCCGGGAGCCTTGCCTACGATGGTTTTGTTGGCAGCAGGCGCCAGGGTTCCCGTGTAGGTTCCGGGCTCCACAAGAATAATCATCGGTGAGCTTGCTGTCGCATACTTGGTCAAGTCAGCCATGTTGGTGACGGTAACGGTGGTGCCGCCCTTGCCACCGGTTGTTCCCGAGGGCAATGCGGCGACAGGACGGGAAGCCCAGCCAGGAACCACATCGGTCAGTGAGATCGTTGGGCCGGCGATTGCGGTCGTAATCATGCTTGCGAGCAGAAGCGTGAATTTGGAAAAATGGTTCATGGGAAATCCTCTTTAAATGAATGCCTGCTTTCTATTCATCAAACTATCGAGCCATGATCCATTTTCCTTGCGAATTGAAATTATTCTGTTGAACCGATGGTCAACGCCTCCGGGATAAATTTTATGCAAGGTGGAGTAGATTCCTTTGTGAAGGCCTATTCTATAAAGGGTTGTAGGTGTTTTTTTCTAAGTCGGGGTGTTGACCAATGGTTCAACATGTTTTCCATTCTTTCTGCCATGACTCCGGAATCTCATCTATTTTTTGAATTCGCAAAATGAGCGATCCACTTCCGCAGAAAGATGTCACCCTTATGAAAATGCCGGATATTTACACCTATACGGAATACGCAACCTACCTGAAGGACTGGTTCCAGGAAACCAAGGAAACCCATCCCCAGGTTAGCTACCGTTTTCTCACGCGCCACACCGGAATCGATGCGGGGTACATCCTCAAAATAATGCAAGGTGCCAAACATCTCTCTGCAGAAGGTGTAGAAGCGTTTATCCCGGTACTTCAGTTGGATGGGCGCGCGGCAAAATATTTTCGGACCATGGTGGCATTTAACAAGGCGAAAGCAAGCGAAGAGATATCAAACCTCTTCAATCGGCTTTGTGAGCTGCGGGAGACCCACTCCAAAGTGATTCCTCAGAAGCAATATCGGTACTGGAGCCAATGGTATTACCCTGCGGTCCGTCTTAGCCTAATGAATTTTGACTTTCGGGGCGATTACGTTGGACTTGCAGAACGCATCTTGCCTAACATATCTGCACAACAGGCAAAGGAAGCGATTCAGACTCTCCTGGAACTGGAACTCATTGAGGTCGACTCGGATGGTGTTTATCAGGTCAAGGATCTTCTGATTTCTACTGGGGATGCATGGACCTCTGCGGCCATTCGTGAATTCCAGTCCCAAACGCTCGAGTTGGCCAAGCAAAGTCTCCACGAGCGGGCTAGGGGCCTTCGCTCAATTTCCACTCTGAGCCTGGCCATACCAGTGGAAGAGGTGGGAACCCTCAAAGAAATGATGGATGAGTTCCGGCGCAAGGTGGCTAAATGGTCTGTGGGGATCGGTCACTCCGATTGCGTGATACAGCTTGATCTCGCGGCATTTCCCATTAGCATGGATCCAGAAGTCCGAAAACGGATAGAAAAAAGCACCAAAGGCAAGTGTCTATGAAATACGGAATACCCCTATTCTTTTTCGGTCTCGTGCTGGTCCTGAATTTCACGGGATGTGGAAATAATTTACAGGCAAAGAAAAGTGGGGGCGATGAGACCACCAACGGCTTCACGGCCTTGGTTCTGGGATTCGATGGAAAGCCTGCAGCCTCGGCAAGGGTATCGGTTCATCCGGTGGATTACCTTTTTTCACCGGGGAATACTACAGGCAACATCAGCTCCCGCAATTTGGATTTGAGCACCGACCTGCAGGGGCTGATCTCAATAGACACTATGCCTCCCGGGGAGTATCGACTGGTGGTCACATCAGGAACACACTCCTCCAGCTGGATCCAGACGATGCCCGGGGGAGGGAAAAGCGATACGGTCCAATTGCGCACCTCTGCCGTGTTGCAGGGAACGGTTCCCTTGCCTGAAGGTTCTGGTGCGGTGTATGTGACGGCGCAAGGATCCGAGATTTGGAGCCTAGTCCAATCCGATGGAACCTATGAGATGGCTGGCCTGCCGCTGGGCGACTGGGTGGTATCCGCCATACACCTGCAGCAAGGAATCATTTTTGCGCAGGACTCGGCAAGCTTGACTATTCCTGGAGATACCCTAACAGGAAAAAACCTTGAACCACTCTCGATTACCCGCATGGAATGGTCCGACTCCGCCTGGATCATTGTGGACACGAGGGGTCTAGGCCTTAGTGGTGCAATCGATTCCTTTCCATTGTTGCTGGATTTGAGTGACTCCTTATATCCCGTTGGGCTTTCTCCTGCTGCCACCGATTTGCGGATTGTGGATGTATTAGGTAAAGATATTCCCTTTGAAATTTCCCTCTGGATTCCTGCGGAACAGCGGCTTCGAATCCAATTTTTAGCGGCTCGAGTCCCTGCCTCCGATTCCATTCAGGTTGGGCGGGTAAAATGGGGGAATCCAGCCGCTTTGGCTCCCGTTCATTCTCTGAGCGTTTTCGACTCTAGCCTGGGGTGGTCCGGGGTTTGGCATTTGCTCCAGTGGCGACTCGATAGTTTGGGAAGGCTCCGGGCACCAGCCTCCGTTCCGGGCGCCTTGGATGGAGTGGTGCATGGTTCGCTGTCCGCAAGTCCACGGGGCGTGTGGTTTGATGGATCGGACCAGCATATTGCGTTTCCTCCCTTATCCCTGGATTTGGGTGCCCAGGACTGGACCATGGACTTTTGGATTCGCCCGGAAGCCGAGGGCATCTGCATCTTGAACCGCAGTCCAGGCTTGGATGCGTGGAACCACCGGCAAAAAGCCATTTACCTGGGAAATCCGGATTCATCCGCAAGCATTGAGACCGGTCTGTTCCCTGCGATGATTGGATCATCCAATGTCAATGGGTATAGCTTCGCGGGTTCGGAACTCCTTTTGAACGATTTCCAGCAGGTCACCCTGCGGAGGCGCATGGTCGATCCGGATAGTGGAAAAGTGGACTGGTTTATCAATGGACAGCTTGTCTCGGCGGCATTTCCTGACAGTCTGAATATTTGGGATCCGGATGAACCTTTGGATAGCCTCTTCCTCGGGGGGACCATTTTTACTCGGGGAATGCAGGGTTGGATTCGCGAGCTTGGAATCTCATCCCTCGCGCGGTCCGACGACTGGATCCGTCTACGCTACTATTCAACCAAAATCCTGGCCAGCAACCGGATTGCTTTCCTGGTTCGCTGAGCAAGCGCGGGCAAACAACGTCTGCGCACGCTATTTCTGCGTGTACCAGGCAAGGCGGATGTAATCCTCGCTGCGGGCGACTTGTTCCAGGCGGACTTCATCCATGGCGCCATTCCAGGATTCTCCGGCATCGGATCCTCCCAGGCGCAATAGGGCGCCCACGGCATTTCCGGGGGCAAAGAACTTGGGTCCATCCAGGGCGATCCCGTCCACCCACATGGAAACCGAATCCTGGCTTGCGCGATACACCAAAGTCAAGAGGGACCATTTTGCTTCTGGGACCTTGGTGCTGGAAAATTGTGCGCGACTGAGGGAATCAATCTGGTAGGATCCAAAGGCGCCCGAAAAAAGATCGTAGTGCCACTGCCAGCGGGTCGAGTCTGGAAGCCAAGCATTGCGTTTGGCGAATAGAACCTGGTGGTGTCCATTGAATCCGTTCCAGCGAACCCAGAGGCTAGCGGTGAAATCCGCTGCGCAAGGGTCCCAGCTCCCTAATTCAACTCGATCGTTGTCTCCGTCAAAATCCAGTCCTTTTCCGAACATTCCTGTCCGCCCCAGAGCAGCTTGAGCGATTATGCCGTCGTGTCCCGAGCCAGACGCGTCATGGATCGTATCCAATTCAGCCAAGGTGTCTTCGGAGAAGTGCAGGACCGAGGCGAAACCCTCGGAGGGGCTGAACACTGTGCTTGCGCGGTGTTCGGTGCTCATCGGCAGGGATTGGAAGCGTAGGTCGACTCCGCTTTGGCCTGCAAGGATGGTATCCAGGGAAACCCATAGAAGGGCGCTTCCATTGGCGCTATCCCATTCCTCAATTTCAAAGGCCAGGTCTTGGTTTCGTCCGTCGGTGATGCGTAAGTTGCTGCCATTACGCTCAAACTCAGAATAGTTGATGTCGCTTTTTTGCAGTCGAACCATGAGCGGAAATTGACCGAGTCCTTGCTGGGGAGTGGCCTGGGTCCAATCGATGCGTAGAGTTGGAAGCAAGGAGGCACCGGTGAAATCCTTGCCCAGGTAATAGGCGGGTAGATTGGTTGTGGTATAGGTTACCGTATTCAGGGACAAATCTGGAGTGGGACGCATGTCGATCAGGTCGAGGGTGTCCCGTTGGTCCAGAGTTTGTACCGCCCTGCAGTAAGCTCGGATAGCGTCCGTGTAGCAAATTTGAAATTTACCTTGGGGTACCTGGGAAAATAGGTACTGCCCGGAGATTTTTTCCGAGAGGGCCGTGGCTCCTACGCCCGGGATAAACGAGCGGCCACCGAGGGGGATTTGTACGATGCGCCCCCGCAAAAGGGTAGCCTCGCCCAGAAAGACCTGCACGGAGTCGATGGTTTTGTCGGTAATGGAAATCATTCCAATGCCTTTGCCCGTCACCTTCGATTCTCCGAGAATCGTCCATTCGCCCGTGGGAAGGTTTTCAAATGATACTTGACCTGCAACATCCGAAATCCCGTGTAGGGAGTCGAGAGCAAGCGTTCCGGTGGCCTCGATTTTATAGCGGACCAGCGCCACCCGGGCTCCTTCCACGGATTCGCCCTTGGATCCTAAAACGAGCACGGAAACCGAGTTGCCGATGTCGGTCACTCCGCCTGCATGTTGCTCTTTGCCACAGGAGGAGAGTAAAACGACAATAAGCATCCAGAATGAGAGTTGCAAAATTGGAAGGTTCCTCATCTTTTTTCCTCCGCAATCAGTTTGGTTAGCGGAAACACCTGGAGCACCATTTCATAGACCTTCTCCACCCTCTCGTCCCCCGCGGCTTTGGCGATGATTTTCCGCCGAGCCTCCTCCAGAACCTTGAGGGCGTATTCGTAGGAGGATTCGCTCATGGCCAGTGTGGTGAAGGTGGTGAAACGCTGTGAAGGCGGTTTGGAGTCCAAGGCTCCGATTCCCAGCTGCAGAAATTCCCGACGGATCTCGCGAAGCGCGATGGGCGGCACCCCCTCTGCGTTGAGCAAAACCGAGCTACAGCGGAATTTTCCTTCCGGTGTTTTTTCGATCAGTCCCCAAGACTCCAAGTTGTGCAAAGCTTCGCGGGTTTCCTCTACGGTGAGGGCCGGATCGACCCGGCGTGCGAGGGTGATCCAATTTCCATCCCAAGCCGGATGGGTTACCAATTCCCGCAATACTGGATAGAACCAGCGAGAAAAATAGCCTTGTTGGGGAAGGGTCAGGGAAGTGAATTCTACCTGCCTGCGGATACTTTGGATGGCTACCCAGGCGGCCTCCCGCTCGGTGGCCGACTTGGACTGGTTGTAGCGGATCAGGGCCCCGAAGAAAATTGCCTGGCGGGGGTCCAGCTCCATGGCCCGGACCATTTTTTCCGTAGCGGATGACGATAAGTTGTAGCGCCCCTTGATTACGCTCAGGCAGAAGGAGGAGGAGGTAAACCCGGCCTTCTGGGCGAAATAGCGGTGGGAAAAGGCGGCGCGTTTGCGCTTTTGATCCTCAAAGAAATCACCGAGGAAGCGACGATAATCGTCGTATTGGAATAGCTCGTCGAAAAGAGGTTTGGTCACCGGTAAAAGATACACGATTTTGGAAAAAAGAGAAAAGAAATTACACAGTAATCGAAATTTTGACTTTAAAATGTTTATTAATCAACATTTATCTATGGATTGCCACAAATTTTGATGGAAAAGATTTACACGTTTCTGTTCCAATGCTTAAAGGATTAATGTGGCAACGAGAATTCCCCATAGTAAAGTCATCCCAAAGAAAAACAAAAACACAAAGACCCCTGCCGGATTTCCCGGCAAGGGCCTCTGTTGTTGTATGGGGTTTACCATCCAAAACTGCCAAATACCTTCAGGGAATCCACGGGTTCATTTGGAAATCCGTTGAGGGATTCTCAACAGGCATTTTCAGGAAGCGGGTGCACCGGGCTTGAGGATGCTAGATTAGATGCATGGATGTTGATGTTTTAGAATTCCTCGAATATCGAGAATACTTACGCGACTGGTATGCCGAAAGTAAACGGCAGCACCGCTTCACATCCTATCGCTATCTTGCCCAAAAGACCGGTATAGACCCGGCCTGGATTGTGCGGGTTTTTCAAAAAGAAGGCCATTTGGCCGAAGAAAGTCTTCCCGCGTTCATTCGTTTGTGCGCACTCGATGAGCGGCGAGCGGAGTATTTTCGTGTGCTGTACCGCTTTTGCAAATCTAAGAGTCCGGAAGACCAGCGCGAACATTACAAGCGCATGATGGAATTGCGCGAGGTGGTCGCCCGCCGCCTTGCTTCTCCAGAGCTGGTCTATTTCAGCGACTGGAGTATAGTGGCTCTGCGCGCCTTGATCGGGATCAGCCAGGACACTTCCGACATTGAAGGCCTAGGCAAACGCCTATCTCCTCCGGTATTGCCTGGTGAAGCCCGAAATGCCTTGGATGTGCTTTCCAAATTGGGTCTCGTTACAGAGGATGGAAAGGGCGGTTATGACATTACCGACCGCATGGTGACCTCGGGAACCGACATTCAAAGCATGGCAGTCCGGCAATACCATCGGCGCACTTTGGAGCTCGCCCAGGAATCCCTGGATCGGCATCCTCCAGAAGAGCGCGACATTTCTTCCGTGACCCTCACCTTGCATCACGACGACATGCCTGAAATCAAAGAGCGCATTACGGAGTTTCGTCGGGGCCTGCTTCAGTTCGCCAGGTCCTCCGAGGGCGCAGACCGCGTTTATCATCTGAATGTTTCGGTATTTCCCCTTTCCCAAATCGTGGCCGATCCTGCGACGAGCTCCAGCCCTGGCAAGGAGAATGTGGTATGATTAAAAAACACCTTATGTGCAATGGGTTGTGCTTTTTGGTGGTGCTGTTTTTGGGTGCAATTGTTGCCTGCTCCGACCATGTAGCTGGGGGTGGTCCCAGTGGGACTGAGGCTGGAAATGCCCTGACTGCGCGAATTGTGGATGCCGATGGAGCGCCCGTTGCCGGAGCTCGCGCCTATCTTCGCCCTGCGGATTACATCGCGGGGGAGAGCGTGGACTCTGCCTATAATTTGACGACATCTGCTGACGGTTCCCTTCGCTTCGATTCCTTGCCTGCCGGAAATTGGATTTTGGAAGTCAGTAATTATGGGGACGCGCTTCTCCATAATCTTTTGATTTCTGCTTTGGATTCCGTGGTGGATTTGGGAATGGATACCTTGAGGTCCCAGGCTCGCGTGAGGGGTTCCATTCCAACGCCCTTTGCCAGCGGAACGCGGGTGGTTGTCCTAGGCACCGGGCATAGCGCCAAACCCGATAGCCTGGGTTTCTTTACCCTGGATTCCCTTCCCGCTGGAAGCCTTGTGATCCGTGCAGTCCAAAATGCTGCGGTGACCTCCTTCACGGGTTATGCAAATCTTTCTCCCGCAACGACCACTCAAATCAGCCCTCTTGCACCGGAGGACGATTATCTGCTGTTGGAAGACTTTGAAGATAAGGATTCACGGCATCGCTTTTCCGCCCTCACCGGCCAGGGCTGGTGGTTTCTCAGCAACGATTCCTCAGTCACCATTTTGCCTGCACACCCAACATTCCCGATTCCCACCGAGTATGACTCCCCTGCGCGGGGCACCGTGATCCATTTTAGCGTTTCCGCCCCCCCTCTGGCATCAAACCCCTGGGCCGACTGTGGAGTGCAATTGGGAGTAAAGGACGCCACTTATGATCTTTCCTCCGTGGACTCTTTGGTGTTCTGGGCCCGCGGAGTGGGAGCAGTGATTGTCACCCTGCATATTGCCGATTCGGACTCACTCGGATTGACACCCCAGTACGATTTGGTTTTGTCTGCAGAATGGAGCCGTATATCCATTCCCATGGATTCCATCACGGTGCCTCAAGCGACGGACCCTCGCGCGCTCAAGCGGAAGCTCACCTCGATCTCGTGGGTTTTCACCCAAAATGCTGAATTCTACCTTGACGATGTGATGCTTGTGGGAGCTGACCGCGAAAGCATTTGGCCCTAGGCCGCGCCTTGTTGAGAATTCCTCAACGGAACCATTCTAAAATCTGCGGGATTGGTTTTGGATGCAATAGATTCATCCTAGGAATGAATCTATTGCGACGAGGCGAATATGAATAATTTAAAGTGGATGCAAAAATGGGTTTTGGTCCTGGCCTGTTTGGCCCAGCTTTCCTGGGGTGATTACACCTGGGGCAATGTAGCCTTGGGTGGCGGTGGTTTTGTCACGGCAATCCTTACGACCCCGGCGCAAAAAAACTTGATCTATTCTCGCACCGATGTGGGCGGGGCCTACCGGTGGAACGAGGCTACTCAAGCCTGGGTTCCCATCACCGATTGGGTTTCTGAGGTGGATGTAGGATTAATGGGAGTAGAATCTTTTGCAATCGATCCACAAAATCCTCATAAGATTTATCTCCTTTTGGGAACATCATACTTCAGCGGTGGCAAAACCGTGGTCGCTCGCTCCAATGATTACGGTGCGAATTTCGTGTACACCGAAGTAACAGCAAAATTCAAGGCACATGGAAATGGATCGAATCGGCACACCGGAGAAAAGCTTGCGGTAGACCCGAACAAGGCAAATATTCTTTTTTGTGGAAGTCGCGCAAACGGCCTATTTAAAAGCCTGGATAGCGGGGCCACCTGGAATGCGGTTACCAGTTTTCCGGTGACCACCACCACCAATGGCAACGGCGTGTCCTTTGTGCTCTTTGATAAAAGCTCTGCGACTCCGGGAACCGCAACCCCCACGATTTATGTAGGCGCGCAGGTTATCGGGAGTACGAATTTGTATGTAAGTAAGGACGGTGGGGCTTCCTGGAATCCCGTAGCGGGGGCCAATACCACCTATATGCCTGAACGAGCGACCCTGGCCAGTGATGGCAAGATGTACCTCACCTATGGGGACGCAACCAATGCAGGGGGCGCACTCTATAAATTGGATACCAAGGCCACTACAAATGCCTGGACCGACATCAGTCCGCAGACCGGCAAAGCCTTCAGCGGAATCAGCGTGGATGCATCCAACCCACAGCGCATGGTGGCAACGACCTTCTCCCAATGGCAGGCGCAGACTTGGGGCACCGGGAATGTGTGGGGAGATCGCATATTTTTGAGTACCAACGGCGGAGCCACCTGGACGGATTTGATCGGTGCAAATAAGTTCACCTTTGATGCCAACGGATCGCCTTGGATTGCCAACCATGCCCTGCATTGGGCGGGTAGCATTGAAATGGATCCCTTTAATCCGGACCGGGCCTTCGTGACTTCTGGAAATGGCATATTCTCCACCAGCAACCTCAGTGCATCCAATACGATTTGGAAGTTTATGTGCAAAGGGCTGGAAGAAACTGTCCCCTTCAATTTCATCTCTCTGCCGGGCGGTCCATTCTTCTACATCATCGGGGACTACGATGGAGCCATCAACACCAACCTTGCGGCATACGCGCCCACATCGCACACCCCAAGCCTAGGCACAACCCAGGGTCTCGCCTTTGCCTGGAAAAGTGCCAACATTATTGCGCGGGCTGCCGCAGAAATCTATTACTCGGAAAACACCGGAACAGCCTGGACCAAGCTTACCAAGCCCGCCACTGCAGGGACCAATGACCTGGCCCTATCCGCAGATGGAGCAACCTTGCTTTGGGCCACCGACGCTTCAACCGTTTGGCGTGGCACAAATAAAGGGACCGCCTGGACCCAGAGTACCGGCCTAGGATTCAAATCCCGGCCAGTTCCCGATGCAGTCAATGCCAGTAAATTTTACGCATACAATTCCACTGGGGGTGCCTTTTATCTGAGCACCAATGGGGGTTCATCCTTTGCCCAAGTCTCCACTCCAGGTGGTGGCGGTAATGGTCGCGTGCGGGCTGTGCCCGGTGTGGAAGGGGATGTCTGGCTTGCCCTGTACAATGGAGGCCTGACCCGCACCACCAATTCGGGTACCACTTTTGCCAAGGTTGCAGGGGTTACTGCCTGCACTCAGGTGGGATTTGGAAAGGCCGCTAGCGGAAAAACTCATCCCACAGTATTCATTTGGGGAACGGTGGGCGGAGTGGTGGGCATGTTCCGCTCCGAAGACATCGGTGTCACCTGGACACGCATTAATGATTCCACACATCAATTTGGTGGTCCCGGGAATGCTCAGTTGATCGATGGAGACATGAATGTTTTTGGTCGGGTGTTTATGAGTTCGGTGGGTCGGGGCGTGGTTTATGGAGACTTGGTCTCCAGCCCCGTTCAGGCAAAGAGGATCTCTATGGTCAATAAACTGGAGGCCGCCAGCTACCAGGTCTTTGATTTGATGGGTCGCGCGCAGTTTACCACGATGGAAAGGCCGGTGCGCCTTCCTGCGGGGCAATGGATCATCGTAGCATTATCCAAGACCGGCGCCCAGCTAGGGTCCTGGACCGTGACCGGGCGGTAATGAAGTCCTCAGGGGTGGGAGGGTGCTCCCACCCCTCATTGCTGTTATGAGCATGCCCATGTCGGGCATGAATCTGCACACATTTTGCACGTCGCAATACCATGGATGATCTTGGTGTTTGCATTTGTTAGCTTTCCCTGCATGATTCATTTGGCTTTGCATGTCCTGGTTCCCCTGTCCATTGCCTGGAGCTATGGGCATTGGCGCAACAAGCCATTCTGGAGGCCCTTTCTGGTGATGATGGCGACCATGGCCATCGATGCGGACCACTTGCTGGCGAGTCCCATCTACGACCCCAACCGTTGTTCCATTGGGTTCCATCCCCTACATACACTGATTCCGATTTTGATTTATGGCCTTTTTTGTTTCAGCTCCAAAACACGCTGGGTGGGTGTGGGGCTCTTGTTGCACATGGCCCTCGATGCCCTGGATTGCTTGTAAATTTCCACACCCCGTCCCGCATATAAAGAAAAACCGCCCCGAGACGGAGCGCCACCTTCTCCTGTATTCCCTTCAACGGCCCTTGCAGAAAAAGAGGCCCCTGGTGGGGACAATGTATTGGGCACCGGGGTGGGGAGCATGACAGCAAGGCAATAGTTCGCAGGCGCTCTGCGACGTTGTTTGCATATTTCTTGCGCCGAGGCTTTCTTGCCTGGATGGCATGATCCACACCCCGTCCCGCATATAAAGAAAAACCGCCCCGAGACGGAGCGGCCTTCTTTTTCGTTTTAGCGAATTAGTCGAGAGCGTGGCCTGCGGAGCCAAGCACGGTTTCGTTCTTGGCCTTGTAGATGGCCTTAAGCGCGTCACGTGCGGGTCCGAGGTACTTGCGTGGATCGAATTCGGATGGGGTTTCAGCAAAGACCTTGCGGATTGCAGCGGTCATCGCGATGCGGCCATCGGAGTCGATGTTGATTTTGCAGACAGCAGACTTGGCAGCCTTGCGGAGCTGTTCTTCGGGAATGCCAACGGAATCCTTCATGGCACCGCCGAACTTGTTGATCACGGCGATCAAATCAGCAGGAACAGAGGAGGAACCATGCAAGACGATGGGGAAGCCAGGAAGCTTCTTTTCGATCTCTTCGAGGATGTCGAAGCGAAGTGGAGGAGGAATCAGAACGCCACGTTCGTCGCGTGTGCATTGAGCAGGTGTGAACTTGTTCGCGCCATGGCTGGTGCCGATGGAGATCGCGAGGGAATCACAGCCGGTCTTGGTGACGAATTCAATCACTTCTTCGGGCTTGGTGTAATGGGAATGCTCGGCAACGACATCATCTTCGACGCCAGCCAGAACACCGAGTTCGCCTTCGACGGTCACGCCATGGGCATGAGCGTATTCAACGACTTTCTTGGTCAGTTCGATATTCTTTTCGAAGGAGTGGTGGGAGCCGTCGATCATCACGGAAGAGAAGCCGGAGTCAATGCAATCCTTGCAAAGCTCAAAGGTGTCGCCGTGGTCGAGATGCAGAGCGATAGGAATTTCGCAGCCGAGCTCCTTGGCATAGGCAACCGCACCCTGAGCCATAAAGCGGAGGAGGGTCTGATTCGCGTACTTGCGGGCACCGCCGGAAACCTGCAGGATCACAGGAGACTTGGTTTCGACACAAGCCTGGATGATGGCCTGCATCTGTTCCATGTTGTTGAAATTGTAGGCGGGAACGGCATACTTGCCTTTGGTTGCGTCCGCGAACATTTTCTTGGTGTTAACGAGACCAAGATCCTTGTAGCTAGTTGCCATGATATACCTCGGAGGGGTGGGGGTGAAAATTCGAGTGCTAACTTAGAAAAAGGGAGGCGAAGAGGCAATAACCGTGGATTCAAAGGGCAAAGCGGAAAATTCTCCTTTTTCAAACTCTCTATCCTAAATAAATTCAGTCAGTTAGCGGGATTTTGTTCTAGTGTGATTTTCCTCATCCTCATGATTTGCCTTAGGAAAAATATTGATACATTATTGAAAAATTTATGGATCATCAACCCGGAGTTCATCGTGATCATTGCCTCAATCCGCCCCTTTTTCGCAATAACCAGCCTTGCGAGCCTTCTGTTTTTTTCCTGCGGGGAGGAATCGGTGGGGCCCGCAAGCTCGGGATCTGCATTTAATGGCACTACGGCATTGAAGGGTGCATACCGGGTAGAATCCTGGCTGGTCTCCGAGGGTGATTGCAACGCTCCCGGGGTTCCCAAGGAATTTCTAGGGGATAGCTTGGCTGTAGTCACGGTGGATGCCTTTGGTGGAACAAACTATTTGAGGACAAAGTCATGTGGCACTTTGGCGGCCTGCGATAGCGTAGCGAATGGCTCTAGGGTCTTTTACGGCTGGGGTCAGGATTTCACAGCGGGCTCGGACGCCACGGGTTTCAGCGGGAAAAAAGTCCTAGCGGGTGAAAATTTTGGCGAAGGGACCTGCGGTGGATCCTTAGAAGATATTAGCCTAGTGGTAGGTGCCGCAAATACCCTGACCATTCAGCTTCAGTCGGTGGATGCAGGAGCCTTCGCCATCGCTTCCAACGGCTTTTGCAAAACGGACGATGCGGCTTCGGCAGCAGCCGGAAAAGCCTGCAGTCAAAAGGATGTAATCGTACTCAAGCCCTTGGAGTAAGCCAGGCTTTATTGCAGGACGCCGAACCCGACCAGTCCCACGAGGACAAATCCTAAGGCCAGGCGATACCAGGCAAAGGGGACAAAATTCCGGGTCTGAACAAATTTGAGGAGCCACACTACGCTAAGCCAGGCCGTCAGGGTGGCCACAGCAAATGCGACCAAGGATTCGGGAGTTAAAAGCGTGGCGCCTTGACCCTTTTCAAAAGCGTCTTTGAGCTCCAGGCAGCCCGCAGAAAGGAGAGTGGGAATACCCACCAAAAAAGCGAAGCGCACTGCGGCGGGGCGGGCAAGTCCGAGTAGTAACGCGGCGATGATGGCGGCTCCGGAGCGCGAGGTTCCCGGAAAAACCATGGCCAGCACTTGACCTGCTGCAACGGCGACCACAACCGCCCAGGTAATCTTATCGGAGAATACTCCGGACTTGGCTTTGTTTTCGGCCCAGAATATGACAAAAGCGCCCAACAAAGTCGCAATGGCAACCGGAAACACGGATTCGGGAAGTTCCATTCCCAGTTTCTTCGCCATGAGCCCTGCGACACCTGTTAGGCCAAAGCTTGCGCAAATCTTAATGGCTTCATCGCGGATTGCTGGCTTCTTCAGTCCCGTGGCCAATTCCCACAGGTGTCTCCAAAATACTGCAGTCACGGCCAGGATGGGGCCCATTTGGATGGCAATATTAAAAGCCTGGCTTTGGGGGGTCTTCAATATGGCCTGGGCAATAAGAAGATGGCCGGTGGAGGAGACGGGAAGAAATTCGGTAAAGCCTTCAACAAGGCCGAGAATAATGGCATCAAGCATGCCGGAAAAGATAGAAAAGCTGGAAGGAATAGGCAGAGGTCCTGGCCAGGGCATCCATTGCAAACAGGATGCAAAATTGGCCTTAACCCCGCCCCCGCTCATTTTCTAACTAACAAAAAACAGCCCCGACTTAATTATATGGTGACACATTACTGTCCAAAACAATTGGCTTCAAACATTTTCTAACCTTCTCCTTTATGTCGCAGACCGTGTTTCCCTATGTGCAATTTCTGCACTTCTTTTTGATCAGCGCATCCATCGTGATTTCGCTGGTGCTTGCCACCTTGTTCCACAAAAGACAAGAACATCCTCAAATTCCATGGCTTATTGGCATAAGCCTTGTCATGGCCATCGCTGCCTGGTTTGGTGCGTTAAGTCTGCACATCACCGATTTGGAACAAATGACCGGTAATTTGCGTTCGCGTCAATTGCTGACTCTTTTGGTGCTATTGCTCATTGCAAGGCTCGTGCGAACTTACTTCAAGGGGTGGCGTGCCCGTGTCTTTGATGTTCTCCCCTTACTCCTGGTGTATCCCTTTTTGCTCCTCCTGAAGGGGGTTTTGGGTTCAAATCTATCCGTCAAGTTGATGATGACTCCTTGGGGTGAGCAAGTCTATTTTATGCAGGCTCAAACATCCGTTGCCCAATATTTCCAAGGGTTATCTGGAATGCTGATTTGTATTCTCGGATTATTCTTTTCTCTCCATACGGACATACGCACCAAACAGAGTCGATATATCTGGTTAGCTGTTTGCCTATTTTGGCCTTGCGTGGTTGGTGGTCTTACAATATTTAGCTTCATGAAATCGCTCCTTCCGGTTCTTCCCTTCTCAGGTGTTGGCTTTCTGATCTTGATGATGGTTCCCATCTTTCAGGAAATAGCAAAAAGCGACCAGTTGGCCAAAGATGTGCAAATGCGGGAATCCCAGCTGCGTGGCATGGCCATGCACAATCCGGGTGTGCTCTATTCGCTCCTAGTCCGGCCGGATGGATCGCGCAAATTTTTATTCTTGAGCGAGCGGATTTTCGATGTTTTTGGATTTCCCGCCCATCATCCGGACCCCATGGAAGCCTTTGCTACGGGACTCTCTGCAGAGGATCTTAAGCGTTATGTCGAGAGCGAACGAATTGCTCTGGAGTCTCGCAATCCGTGGAACTTCACTGCTAAATTTTCTCGCCCCGATGGTGTGTCCATTTGGTTTCAGGGTCTTTCCCAAGGTTATCCTCATCCGGAAGGGATAATTTTCCATGGAGTCCTACTCGATATCAGTGCACGCATTGTCCAGGAACATGAGAAAGAGAGTCTGCTTTCGGAAGTATCTCTGCGCAAGGATGAGATGGAGGCGATGCTCTATACCATGAGCCACGACCTGCGGTCTCCTTTGGTGAATATCCAGGGCTTTGCTACCGAAGCAAAAGCGCTGATTGAAGAGTATTTAGAGAATTCGACTCCTGAAATCCTCAAAGAAGCTACGGGCAGACTACAGACGGTGCTTCAGAATACGGACCGGATTTCCAAATTGATCTCCCTTCTATTGGAGGCAGGGCGCCATAGTCGCGATTCTCTAAATATTTCCGTTGTGGATGCCAATGCCATCATGCATGAGGTTTTATCGAGCTATTCCTGGCGTGATCTGCAAATGAGAGTCGTTGTGCATCAAGAGCATTTGTCTTGTCAGGCAGATGCCCAACGGCTGAAGCAGGTATTCAAAAAAGTCATTGAGAACTGCGTTGCCTATCGCAAGCCAGAGCAGCCTGGAGAAATTCAGATTCATTTTTCAGCAGTGAATGCGCACTTGGAGATTGTCATCAAAGATAATGGCATTGGTATTGAAGCCAAGCAGGCGGAAATGATATTCGATGCCTTTACTCAGGTGAATCCCAATAAAGGCCGTCATGGCATGGGTCTTACCTTGGCGCGTCTTCTTTTGCGCCGCATGGGTGGCTCGATTTATGCAGCCGGCATTCCTGGCGTTGGGATGACCGTTACCCTGAAACTACCCATTAGCCACGGACTGGTATAATGGAACCCAAAACAATCCCCGACCAAGTCAATTGTGCCTACAGACCAATAATTCCAATGGTTTAAGGAGTTTCAACTTTATTGTTTTGGACAGTAGTGAATGGAACCGTTATGCAACATCCTCCCCTTCTCATTCTGGGCTTAAATCCCGCTTGGCAGCGCCTATTCCTCATGGAACGCCTGGTGCCCGGTGGGGTGCATCGTTTGGAAACCCCTCGTGACCATGCCTCCGGCAAGGGACTCAATTTGGCGCGGGTTTCCCGGGTGCTTGGCGTGGACTCCATTTGTCTGCAATTTGCTGGGGGATCCCATGGCCGGGCTATTGTGGAAGAACTGGATCATGTTGGAATCCAACATTGCACCGTCTACACCGAAGGCGACACTCGGGTTTGTACCACGCTTTCGGAGGTGGATGGACAATCCACCGAATTGATTGAGCCTTCGCAAAATTTATCGACCAGCGAAGTCGAAAATTTCTTTGAGCAATTCGCATCCCTTTGGGATGCTGCAGAGTGCGTAGCTCTTTGCGGAACGGCTCCCCGGGGGTTCCCTTGGGAACGCTTGTGTGTATTCCATCCGGGAAAACGGAAGCTTTATTTGGATGCCTGGGTGGGTGTGCATGGTTGGCTCGAAACTTCGCCCGCGCTTTTGAAGGTGAATGCCGAAGAACTTGGACGCCTTTTGGGGATTGATTCGGGCGGTGAGGTGGTGGATGTCTTTGTGCTAGCCAAGCAGGCCATGTTCCGCTATCCCATACAAACTCTCGTAGTTACACAAGGTTCCCGGAGGGTTCTCGTTTTTTCCGGGAAGCGTGTTCTTTATTTGTGTCCGCCGCGGCCCAGTCGCTTTGTCAATGCCATTGGGGCGGGGGATTCTTTTCTTGCGGGCTGGGTTTCCGCCGATACCGAAGGTCTCTCCTTGGAGGCCTGTTTAGCGCGTGGGGTTGCGGTTTCTTCCGTGCGTTGCGAAGTGGAGCTCCCTTGGGAGCTCGATTTGGAGCGGGTAAAAATCGTGGAGGCAGAAGTCATCCAAAGGATTGGAGAGATACCATGGGAATCTTGATTGTTGTTCCAACGGAAACGGAAGTGCGCCTGATTTTTAACGGAGAGCGGCACGAGGACAATGAAATCGCCTTGTGTGGTGCGGGTCTGGTTTCCGCCGCCGCCAACATCGCCCGGGTTCTTGCGTCCCGCAAGCCTGATGCAATCCTATTGCTCGGGATTTGTGGTGCCTACCGCGGTTCCCATTTGGGAATTGGAGATGTTGTACGCATTGACGGAAGTTTTCTGGCCGATTTTGGTGCCGAAGAACGGGACGGATCCCTGATTTCTCCTACGTCGATTGGACTGGGGGATCCCCTGTGGGAATCCACCAGGGCGCAACAGTTTCCCCGAGAGGATGCGGGCCTGCGGGATTCCTTCCTGGCATTGCCCGGTGTGGTTTCGGCGAGCGTGCAAACGGCGTGTGGCCGGGAAGAAACGGCTTTGGATCGGGTGGCCCGTAGTGGGGCCCAGGTGGAAGAAATGGAAGGCGCCGCGATTGTTGCTGTGGCTTCTTCGCTCTGTATTCCGGTGTTTCATGTGCGCGCAGTATCCAATTTTGCAGGCCTCAGGGATCGCGACTCCTGGCGCATCGCAGAGGCTGCAAGGGCCTTGGGCGCATGGCTTGGAATCGAGGCGGTGGGATGAAGCCCTATACGCTGGGGATTTCTCCTTGTCCCAATGACACCTTTATTTTTGAGGGCTGGATTACCGGAATGACTTCGTCGGTCAAGCCAGTAACGACCTTCGCCGATGTGCAGAGCCTAAACGAGGCGGCCCAAGAAGGGGCTTTTGATGTAGTCAAAATATCCAGTGGTAATTTGTGTGCATTGGGGAGTGAATACCAAGTTTTGCAGGCCGGTGGCGCCATGGGCTACGGCTGCGGTCCGCTTTTATTGGGAAATGGTGGAGCCTCTTTTGATCCCGCAGTCGAGACCTGGTTGCCGGGAAAAAACACCACAGCTGCACTTCTGTTTCGCCTTTGGTGTGAAAAGCGTTTTGGCCTGCAAGCCTCAGTCCTTTTGCGCTATGAGCCCTTTGATGCGGTCTACCGGGCCTTGCTTTTGGGGCAGGCCAGTCAGGGGGTCGTCATCCATGAGCATCGGTTCACCTTCAAGCGCGATGGGCTGCATCTCATCGAAGACCTGGGCGCGTTCTGGGAAGCGCAAACCCAATCCCCCATTCCCCTGGGGGTCATCGTTGCCAAAAAAAGTTTGGGGGCGGAGCGGATTGTGGAAGTGGAATCAACCATTCGGGCGAGCCTCGATTGGGCGTGGTCCCGCGCCAATTTGATCACCCCGTTTATCCAATCCCATGCCCAGGAGACGGAACAGTCCGTCATGGAGGCCCATATCCGCATGTTCGTGAACCACTTTTCCCACAATATGGGCGAAGAAGGCGCACGCGCCCTAAAGGTTTTGCGGGAAGTTGCCGATGCATCTGGGCTAGGCTAATTTTACCCGGGGGCAAGAATTTCCCCTTGACTTGGTAAATTCCTTTAAGTTTTCCTTGAATTTCACTGAATTGGGCAAATCCACCCATTGGCACGCCCTTTGCATCTGGCAAAGGTATGGTAAACGGAATCTATACAGCCAGAAATGGCATGATGCTCCTCCAGGAGATGGTGGACAACACCACCAATAATTTGGCGAACGCCAATACCTCCGGATTCAAAAAGTCCATGATGGCCTCCCTAGCCGATGTGCAGAACCGGCGCAACGACCAGGCTCTCCTGCATCATGACGAGAGTCATTGGATGGCGGAAAACCGGGTGGACTGGGAACAGGGATCCATGGTGGAAACCGGAAACTCCCTGGATGTGGGTATCGAAGGCGATGGGTTTCTTTCGGTGGAGACCCCCGAAGGAGTCCGCTACACCCGCGGTGGCAGCTTAACCCGCAATGGCACTGGCGAATTGGTGACTTTGCAAGGCTATAAAGTTCTTGATTTGGGTGGAAGCGCCATCATCGCAGATGGAGCTGATTTGAGTATTGGCCCTAATGGGTCGGTGACGTCGGGCGGGAGAAGCGTAGGAACGATTGGTGTCATGGATTTTGCTGACCGAAGCGTGCTCGAGCGCGAGGGGCGTAACGCCTACCGTCTTCCCAATGACTCGGAGGTCAAGCCACAACCATCGGAAAACTACAAGATCCGTCAAGGCTTCATTGAGGCTTCGAATGTGAACGTGGTGGAAAGCATGGTTGAATTGATTCGTTTCCAACGCAATTATGAGTTGAATCAAAAGTCCGTTCTCTCCGAGGACGAAACACTGCAAAAGGCTGTAAACGAAGTGGGTAGGGTATGATTCGTTCTTTATATACCGCAGCATCGGGCATGAAGGCTAACCAGTCCTTTGTGGATAACATTTCCAATAATCTCTCCAATGTCAATACGGTGGGGTTCAAAAAATCCCAGATTCAGTTCGAAGACCTGATGTACCAGACCATGCAGGAGCCCGGCACCGAAAATGGCGACGGCACCAAGGCCCCCTCGGGAGTGCAGATTGGACTGGGAACCCGCGTGGTGGCCACCAATAAGATGTTTGTGCAGGGCAACCTGACCCAGACCGGGAATCCCCTCGATTTAGCGGTTCAGGGTGATGGCTTTTTTCAAATCCGTCAAGCGAACGGCGAGACCGCATATACCCGTGCAGGTGACTTCAACCTGAGTGCGGATGGGTATTTGTGCACCGCCCAAGGAAACCTGGTAGAGCCTGGAATCGTTGTCCCCGAAGGCAGCCAAGATATGTACATCAGCGGAGATGGGCGCGTAATGGCCACCACGACCGCCGGGCAGCTGCCCGAAGAGCTGGGTCAAATTGAATTGGCCCGATTTATCAATCCCGCAGGCCTGCGTAGCCAGGGTGGAAATTTGTATGTACAAACGGAAGCCAGTGGTGAGCCCGTAGTGGGGACGCCTGGGCTAGATGGTTTTGGTGAACTGAAAAACCAATTTTTGGAATCCTCCAATGTGCAGATGGTGGAAGAAATGGTTGCCATGATTATTGCGCAGAGAGCCTACGAAGTGAGCTCCAAGGCCATTACGACCTCGGATGATATGTTGCAGATTGCCTCTGGACTCAAGCGGTAATATGATGAAACGGGTGGCATTATTTCTTATGCTGGCATGCTCGCTCCTGTGGGCGGCCCAGGCCACTGTGGAATTCAAAACCACCGCAGAAATTTCTGCAGGCCGGATCCATTTGGGAGATGTTGCCGACATTTCCGGAGAAAGCAGCCTTCGCGAAAAGCTACGTGTCCTCGAAGTGGGAAGGCTCGAGCTTCCGGGCCGAGAAACCCGTTTGAGCATTAACGCCATCAAAAGCTTTTATATTCGCTCGGTATGCCCACCGGAAAGCCTGGGCTTTGAAGGGGAAGGCACGATCATTGTTCGTTCCCGCGCAAAGTTTGTGAGTCGCGACTCGTTAACTCAATTGCTGATTGCGCAGCTGGGTCCCCGCATGGATGGGGTCATGGGACGCGACTGGGTTCTGGAAGGAGACAATCTTCCCTTGGAAGTGGCCGTGCCCGAAGGGGACTATACTTGGAATTTGGATGTGCCTCTGCGTTTTGATGGCAAGGGCCAAGAAACCGTTTGCCTGCGTGTGGATGTCAAAGGTGAAACGCGGATGCGCTATACCCTGGGATTCAATATCCGCCGTTGGATGGATGTGGTACGTACCGTGGCTCCCGTGCAGCGTGGGCAATTCATCACTAATGCCAACGTAAAAATGGGTCGTATCGAAGTGACCCATCAGCCCCGGTTGCTGGTTAGCCGGCTGGAAGATGCGGTGGGACGCGCAGCCTTGCGTACCATTTCCCGAGATTTGGATGTTGCGGAATCCTGGCTAGAGAAGCCCTACCAAGTAAAAGAGGGAGACCAGGTTCGCATGAATGTGCAAATTGGCGAAGCCACCGTGAGTACAGCGGGAGTTGCCAGACAAAATGGATATTCCGGGCAACGGATCGAAGTTGTGAATGCCAAAACCGGCAAGCGCTTGCAGGCGGAAGTCAATGGCCCTGGCGAAGTCCGGATTCTGAATTGATGGAATGGAGGTAGGAATATGAAAAAGATAATCATGATCGTTTTATTGCTTGAGGCTTATGTCTTGGCCACCAATTACTCCCTGTTTACGGACAAGCGTGGTCGTAAATCGGGCGATATCGTTACCGTACTTGTGATGGAAGCCTCCAAGGCCTCCAATGATACCCGCACCCAGACGACCTCCAAGGATGGCATGGACATCGGGGTTGGAGGAGGAACGGGGGCTCTGAAATGGATCCCCGGAGCGGGAATGAAGGCTGGTGTCGGAGTGGAATTTGATGGTCAGGGTGCCACGACCCGCAACGGACAGTTGAAGGCCACAGTCACGGCACGAATCCTACAGGTCATGGAAAATGGGAATTTGTTGGTAGAAGGCTCGAAGCTGGTCACCATCAACAACGAAGAAGAAATCCTCGAAGTTTCCGGGATGATCCGTGCGGATGATATCAATCCCGATAACACGGTATTCTCGTATAAAATTGCCGATGCGGTCATTCGCTACACGGGCAATGGCGTCAACAGTTCTGCGCAGGAGCCAGGTGTGCTTACCCGGTTCCTCAATTGGTTGTTCTAGGAGTAATCTGATGAAAAAGATCATTTGCAAAATCGGACTGGTTCTTGTGCTTGCCGCAGTAGCGGCGCAAGCAACTCGCGTTAAAGATGTGGCCTCCTTGGATGGGCTGTCGAATCAACAGCTCGTGGGCTATGGCCTCGTGGTGGGTCTGGCAGGAACGGGAGACGGTTCAAATACCGCGTTTACCGTGCAGTCCGTGGTCAACATGCTCAAAAAATTGGGCATCGAAGTGCCGGCCGATAAAATGCGTCTGCGCAATGTGGCCGCCGTGATGGTGACCGCCGAGCTGGCTCCCTTTGTAAAGCCAGGCCGCAAGGTCGATGTCACGATTTCGAGCCTTGGCGACGCCCGTTCCTTGGAAGGGGGAACCCTGCTCATGACCCCCATGCAGGCTGCCGATGGTGAATATTATGTGATGGCCCAAGGTGCGGTGAGCGTTGGGGGTAGTTTTGTCGCGGACTCCAAGCAGCGGGCACGGGTGCAAAAAAACCATACCTTGGCGGGCAATATCCCCGAGGGTGGAATCGTTAAACGTGAAGTGGATCAAGCGGCGCTCAGCAATGGCGGAGCCCTGCGTTGGGTCCTCTCGGCCCCGGATTTTTCGAGTGCGGTGGCCATGGCCGAAGCAATCAATAAAATCTTCCCGGCTTCGGCCCAGGCTGAGGATGCCTCTACGGTTGCCGTAGCTGTTCCTGTGAATTTGCGAGCCGATTTGATGGCCTTCATTGCCAAATCCGAAAATGCCGAATTTGCCGTTTCTTCCGTGGCGCGGGTGGTGCTGAATGAAAAGACCGGAACCCTGGTATCGGGTGCGGATGTGCGCATTTCGGAAGTTGCGGTCTCCCATGGTAGCGTAGTGATCAATGTGGATGCCAAGGAAAGCGCTTCGCAACCCAATGCGTTGAGTCAGGGCAGGACCGCTTCCGTCGTGAACGAAACGGTGGCCATGAATGCCCCTGCTTCCAAGCCCGAGGTCAAGGTGATTCCCCAAGTGACCAGCGCAGGACAGCTGGCCCAGGCCCTGAACGCGCTGGGAGTAGAGCCTCGGGACATCATCTCCATCTTCCAGGCCATCAAACGAGCTGGCGCCTTGCAGGCGGAATTGATCGTTATGTAAGGGTGTGTCATGGCAGGAAGGGCCATCACCGCACCGTGCCCGAAGAAACCAAGATTTTTGTAAATTCTTGTCCATGGCTGTGCGCACCAAATACCATTTTCTGATCAATCCCATTTCGGGTGGCGGTCAGGGCAAGAGTGTATTTGGATTTCTTCCCGAAATCATGGATTCCCTTGGGTTCGAGCGCAAAGATTGGGTGGCGGAATATACCACCGCAACCGGGCAGCACGAGCAAGCCACTGCGGCCCTGCTTTCCACAGATAAATTGATTGCCGTGGGTGGCGACGGGACAGTGTCTGCAGTGCTACGTGCCCTGATGAAAAGCCAAGTCTACACCGATGTGGAGGTGGGGCTGATTCCCCTGGGCACAGGCAATGACTTGGCCCGGGTGCTGAACCTTTATGGAGCCTACGCGAACCGGGGTTTATTGTATCTGGTGCGCCAATTGGTGCAGGCGAATTCACGGCCCTTTGATTTATGGAAGGTCAACGGGGACCATGTCCTGGCCAATTATTTCAGCTCAGGGATTGACGCTCGCATCGCCCATGATTTTAACAAGGACCGGGCTTCCGGGAAAATCCCTGGAAACTCCGCATTTTTCAATAAATTACACTATGTGCGACGATTTTTTGGTGACCGCGCCCATCGCCTGAATCATGTTTCCCTGCGTTTTCGCGATGCCAAGGGCCAGTGGCATTCAAAGAATCTTTCCCGTTTCCGCACGGTCATTATTGGCAATATTCCCTCTTTCGCCAGTGGCGCGAATCCCTTTTTGGATTCCAATATGGCCGACGGACTACTCGAGATAGTTCCAGTCAAAAGCCTTTTCCGCTTCATGGGGGGGATTGGTCTAGGGACATCGTTTGTCCGTTATTTCCTTCCCAATTACCACGCCAAAGAAATCATCCTGGAGCTTTCTGACGAGGAGTTTTTGCAACTGGACGGGGAAGATCTGACCGGAAAACTGGGTAACCGCATTCATATTTCCCACGCGGGCCAGGCTCAGTTGTTGGTCCTCCGGAGCTGAAAAAAGCCCCGCCGTTGGGCAGGGCTTTTCTTTAAAGGTATGAATTACTTCAAAGTGATCACTTTCACCTTGGGATTGGTCACATTGTAGTCCGCAGCCACGAAGCCGATGGAGTTCTCCAGCAGGGAGACCACGTTCACGACCTCATCGGAATTTCCGCGAGCCTGTGGAGGGGTTGCATTACCGGAGTAAAGCATTTTCATCCACTGGGCATTGAAGGCGCTGAAGCCAATTCCCAGAACCTTGTCAAAGAAGGCGGCACCTTCGGGCTTGTCCGCTTTGACATACATGGAGGCGATCTTCTTGCCGTCATCCCAGGTATTCTTTTTACCTAAGAAGATTTTTTGTAGATCGGCTTTGTCGATGCTTGTGATGGGGTTGGCTGCGTTGACTACAACCTTGACATCAGCACACCAACCGGCCAGAGCGAAACCGAGAAACAGCAGAATAGCGATTTTTGTTTTCATGATCAACCCTCCTTAGAATCCAGCCACGAAGGCGGCCTTGAATTCGGTGTAGTCTACGCCCTTGAAGCGGGAATTCCCTTCGTTGGAAATCACCATGCCCATTTCAAGCTTCAGGAACAAGTTGCCATCCAGGCGGGTGTTTACGCCATAGATGACTTGTTGAGCAATGTCATCCTCGGTGTCCAGGTCTGGATCATGGGATTCCCAGCGGATGTATGGTGTGTAGCGTTCTTTCAGCAGATAACTGACCATGGCGGAACCACCAAAGCGGTTCAAGTCACCATATTGTCCATAAATGCCTTCCAGTTCGATGGAAGCACCCAAGACGGGAATGGTTGCCTGGCCACCGACGCTTAAAATGTTCTCCTTGCTGACTTCAACGGGATCTTCTTCTCCATCAGGTATTTCGTAGCTTCTCTTGGTATCAAAATAGATGGAGGAGCCGATCACCATTCCGCCCATGGTGCTGAACAACACGCGTCCACCCACGGCCTTGTTCTTGTCATTGTCTTCTTCGAAAATATTGAGACCTGCATCTGCTTGGTCGCCATTGCCGACGAACGCCGCATAGTTCAAATTGTTGGCACCTACTTCAACATCGCCTGTAACTTCCACGCCGGTAATCCAGCGTGGGTAAAAGCGTTCATCGCTACCCATCTTTTCGATTTTGCCGGTGGAATAGGCTTCCTTGATGGTCAGATAGGCTGGCTTGGCGGTGTGGATTTCGTTATAAATTCCAAACGGGGTAAACATCTTTCCACCGCGCAACTTGAGCCAGTCGAATACGCGATATTCTGGATAGACATATTCAAAACCAACGTTCCCCAAGCCCGACTCCGTTGCGGCACCATGCTCCCAGTTCAGATCCATGGCAATGCGCACCCGGTCGGTTTGCTGGTAGGCGATCACTAGGTCGGCGCCATCCGCGTCAAAGGATCCGTTCTTGTCTCCTTTTCCCTCATCGTTGAGCATTTTGGCAAACTCGAAGCTAGTGTAGCCACCGATAAACAGCTTATCGTCAATATTCACTGCCATCGCCGAGGCCGTGAGGCCAAGCAAAAGCAGCAATCCGGTCTTTCTATTCATCTTTCTCTCCTTGTTGTTTTTGATCATGTTTTGAATTTTCCAATCAGGTTTTTGACTTCAGCGGAAACTTGGGTGGCTTGCTGGATGCCATTGCGGGCTCCACCAATTTCAGATTCAACGGTGCGCACGGATTTGTCCAGTTCGTCAATATTCTGAGTCACACTGTGAATGAGTGCATCCGAACGCGTGAGGGCCTGGTTGACCGTGGCGGTGAGGTTGTTGGCCTCGGTAATGCGGCTGGTGACCGTTTGCAAGGTGGCGGCTTGTTCTTCCATGGAGGCCGAAACCGTAAGCGAGGCGTCCTTCATTTCCCTTACCTGGACGCGCACGGATTGAATGGCTGCCACGGCTCCGTCCATTTGAGATTGGATGGTAGAAACCAGGTTTTGAATGCCTTCGGTGGATTCTGCGGTGCGTTTAGCGAGCTCCTTGACTTCGGAGGCCACCACGGCGAAGCCTTTTCCCGCTTCTCCCGCACTGGCGGCTTCGATGGTTGCATTGAGCGCCAGGAGGCGCGTTTGATTGGAAATGGAGCGGATGGTGCCTAGAATATCGGTGATGGATTGGACCATTTCGTTCAGGCCGCTCACCATTTTGGCTGCGGTTTCGGTTTGACTGTCTGCTTCCTGAGATTTTTGGGATTCCATGGCTGCAGCCTTGGAAACCTCAGCGACAGCAAGGTTGAATTCGGTCATGGAAGTCGAGATACCCTGAATCTGGCCTTTCAGGTTATCCATGTTTTTGACCACATTGGCGACTTCCTGATTCACCGCGCTCACATTTTTGGCTGCGGCCTGGGACTTTTGCCCCATGAGGGTTGCGGCATTCACCATTTTATCGGAACCACTGCCGACTGCGCCAAGGTTCTTGTCAAGTGTTCCGAAGCGCTCGCTCATGGAATGAATCAGGTTTTGAAGCTTCCCAAGGAATAAATCCACTCCGGATGCCAGAGTCCCCATTTCATTGTCTTTCTGGAAAGCAAGGCGCTGGGTCAAATCGCCGTCGCCTTCTGCAATATCGTGGATTTGAAGGGTAACCTGGGCCAAGGGCCTCATGAGCAGGTAACGCAGGGCTAAAAAGATGCCTACGCTGAGGGCTACACAGAGCAACACGGCAAAAATACCCAAGGACCAGGAAATGGTGCGAATTTTGGCCTGGAGGTCCTGGGTTTGTTGTTTTCGCTTCCACTCCATGGCGGCAACGCTGGTTTTGATCGTGATGGTCCCCACCTTAATTTCGCCCATATCTTTACTGGTGATGATGTCGGAGGAGAATGTCACTATGGTCGTATCTGCCCAGGAGGAGTCCAATAAGTGGGTGTGAAGCGCGTTGTGTTGATCCAAAATGGATTCGCCCGCTCCGTTTTTCAAAATGACTTGAACGACATTGGAATCCCGGAGGGCTTCATCGGCAAAAAGCTTCATGGAAAAAAGATCCTGGGACATCATGGCGTTGGGGCTAATATGGGCGATGAACAGGGTCATGGCCTTGGCTTGCTCTTCAATGGACTTTTTTTGCTGGGCAACCATTTCTTGATTCCCTGATTCCCGGGCTTCCCGGTACTTCGAGATGAAGTAAAGGGAAAAAGGAGTTTGCAAGACAACGACAGTCAGGACGGTAATCAGGATAAACTGCGAAGAAATGGTTTTAAATGAGAGCATTTAGGGATGGTGCAAAAAAAAAACACAATAAAGTCAAGCGAAAAAAAAAAAATAGAGAAAAATCCTAAAAGGCGAATTCTTCATAAGCCCTGTGGTGAATTTTTCCCTACAACCTTCTCGGGTCCTCCTTTTCTATATTGTGACCCAAATGTTCCAAAATGGAAGGGTCTTATGAAGTCCATGCGTATTTTAAGCGTTTTTGCCATTATGGCTGTCTCTGCCTCTGCCCAATTGCTGATGGGCACCAATCTCGCCGTGCTCAAGGTCGGAAAGACCGAATTTACCCAGGGGAAGGTCGATTCCCTCAGCCGCATGCTTGCGGCCCAGCAGCTCCAGGGCCAGCAGCCCACGCCCGAAATCATGGAGCAGGTTCGTTATGCTGTAATCGACAATTTGGTGGGTCAGGAGATGCTTCGCCTCGAAGCCAATCGTCAAAAGCTGGTAGCCAATCCCAAGAAGGTGGACAGCCTGATCACGGTGTTCAAGTCCCAGTTCCCATCTGAGGATGTATTCAAGAAAGAATTGAAGAAGTCGGGAGCAAGTCTGGCCGATTTCCGCGAAAAGGTGGAGCGTCAGGTGGTTGCGGACATGTTGCTGGAAAAAGTAGTTCCCTACCCAGCAGACCCAACAGAAGCCACCAAAAAAGCCTATTTCGATAAGCACAAATCCGAAGCCGTGATCAGCGATACCGTGGCCGGTGTGCAAATTTACCTGAAGGTCGAAAAGTCCGACAATGCCCAGGCACTCGCCGACAAAAAGCAAATCCTCAGCGGTCTTGCCGCCCAATGGCGCACCAAGCGTGGTCCAAACCTCATGACCAATGCCCAGGCCTTTCAGGTCATGGCGGCCCAATACAGTGACGAAGCCGATGCCAAAACCACCGGTGGACTCATGAAGCCCTTCCTTCCTAAAGAAATGGGCGCTGAATTTGAAAAGGCGGTCAAGGGTCTCAAGGTTGGCGACGTCTCCGATGTCTACCAGACCAAGAACAGCGTAGGAATCTTCCTTCTTTCTGAAAAGAATGACGGCAAGTACGAGTCCTATGCACACAAGGTCGACTACATCATTCGGATGGAAAAGGAGCGCGATCGCCAGGAAGCCATCAAGGCCTACCTCGACGGCCTTTCCAAGACTATTCCCGTGCAATATTTGAACAAGGACTACACTCCTCCACAAGCGATTGGAGCAGGAGCAAAGAAGTGATTGCAACGACTCATAATGGTCTGATCACGCTACGCGATCGGGTCGATAAACTATGGGGGTATCTTTGACTTAAGTGTCAAAGAAGAAGAGCTCACCGTCCTTGAAAAGAATTCCGCCGCCGACGGCTTCTGGAATGACCAGAAAAAAGCCCAAGGAGTCCTCAAGCATATTCACCAGATTCAAGACCTGGTGAACCAATGGAAGGGCCTTTCCACATCCTGCGACGACATCGCTGAAATGCTGGAATTGGCGAAGTCCGAAAATGATGAAGAAATGATTGCCTCCCTCGAAGCTGATTTTCAGGCCCTGGTCTCCCAAGTGGACGACATGGAAATGAAGAAGATGCTCAGTGGCGAGGACGACGCCTACCCGGCCCTTATGAACATCAATGCCGGCGCAGGTGGCACCGAATCCCAGGATTGGGCCTCCATGCTCCTGCGCATGTATACCCGCTTTTTCGAGCGTGAAGGCATGCCCTTCCGCGTACTCGATGTGCAGGAAGGTGAAGAGGCGGGAATTAAATCCGCGACCATCGAGCTCACCGGTGACTACGCCTATGGCCTCATGCGCTCCGAAATCGGCGTGCATCGCTTAGTCCGCATCAGTCCCTTTGATTCCAATGCCCGGCGCCACACCAGCTTCACCGCGGTGTACTTATATCCGGTGCAGGAAGATGTGGATGTGGTCATCAATCCCGCTGACTTGCGTGTAGATACCTACCGCGCTTCGGGGTCGGGTGGTCAGCACATTAACAAGACTGACTCCGCTGTGCGCATGACCCATATCCCCACGGGTCTGGTGTCGAGCTGCCAGACCGAGCGCTCCCAGATTCAGAACCGCGAAACGGCCCTCAAGGTGATCCGCACCTTGGTCGCCCAGCATTACCGCGATGTCGAAGACGCCAAGCGCGCCGATCGGCAGGCCACCAAACAAAAAATCGAATGGGGCAGCCAGATCCGTAGCTATGTGCTACAGCCATATCAGATGGTCAAGGATTTGCGCACCAGCCATGAAACTTCGGATACTGCCGGAGTTCTGGATGGAAAAATCAAGCCCTTCATCAATGCCTACCTGCTTTCCGGAGGACAGATCGTATGATCGACCGCAACGACCAAGTGGACGCCCGTATCGCCAAGCTCGACAAGCTGCGCGAACTGGGAGTCAATCCTTATCCGCATCACTTTTCCGTCAGTTTTGACTCCAAATATTTGATCGACAACAAAGACCAATTGCTCGCCGCCGAAACTGTGGTGCGTTGGGCGGGTCGTGTAGTTCGCTACAACCGCAAGGGAAAGATGTGCTTTATGCATCTCAAGGATCGCACCGGAAAGATGCAGGTCGTGGTGATGTCGAGCAATGTTCCCGAGTCGGATTATGAAGTGGTGAAGCTGACGGATCTGGGCGACTGGATTGGTGTGGAAGGCACTTGCATGGTGACCCAGGCCGGCGAATACAGCGTTCGTGCCACCAAGTTTGTGATGCTCTCCAAAGCAGTGCGCCCTCTGCCCACTCCCAAGGAAAAGATTGACGAGCAGGGCAACAAGGTTGTCTTTGACGAATTCGCCAGCGTGGAATTGCGCTATCGCCAGCGCTACCTGGATTTGACTTTGAACGACGACGTGCGCGAAGTATTCTACAAGCGCTCCCGCATTGTCCAGGCCATCCGTGAATACCTGCTGGAACAAAAATATTTGGAAGTGGAAACCCCCACTTTGCAGCCCATCTATGGTGGCGCCAATGCGCGTCCCTTCACCACGCACCACAACGCCCAGGGCATGACTCTTTACTTGCGCGTTGCCAACGAACTTTACTTGAAGCGTTGCATTGTGGGCGGTTTGGACCGGGTGTTCGAATTCACTAAAAACTTCCGCAACGAAGGCATGGACCGGACCCATTCGCCAGAATTTTCTGCGCTTGAATTCTACGAGGCCTTCGCAGACTACAATGACATGATGCGTCATTTTGAAAACATTTGGGAGCGCGCTTGCATCGCCGCCAATGGCACCACCGAAATCGAGACCCAGGGCAAGCAGGTCAGCTTCAAGGCTCCTTGGCCACGCCTCACCGTTTACCAAGCCATCGAGAAGTTCGCCGGTCTCCAAGTCGAATCCATGTCGGACGATGAGATCAAGTCCGAGATCGCCAAACGGCATATCGAGATGAAGGGCGAGTGGCTACGGGGACGCGCCATCCTCAGCATTTTTGAACACGATTGCGAACCCAATCTGACTGGGCCAATCTTCATCACGGATTTCCCCAAGGAATCCACCCCGCTCTGCAAAGGCCATCGCACAAAGCCCGAACTGATCGAACAGTTCGAACCATACGTGGTGGGCTGGGAAGTGGGGAACGCCTACACCGAGCTCAACGACCCACTTCTGCAGCGCGAGCTTTTGGAAGAACAGGTCTCCCGTGGTCGCGGTGGCGAAGACGAAACTCACCCTATGGACGAGAGCTTCCTGCATTCCATTGAATGCGGACTTCCCCCCACAGGTGGCGTAGGAATCGGCGTGGACCGCATGATCATGATCCTCACCAATCAACCCACCATCCGTGACGTACAACTGTTCCCACTGATGAAACCGGAATAAGGGAAGTGGAAGTGGAAAGTGAACAGCCCGCATATCGGCACGATATTCTAGTGGAAAGAGGAAAATTTCCAGCGCTTGGTCCCAGAAAAGCAAAGCACTCCCGCAATTTTCCACTTTAGAACTTTAGAACTTTCCACTTGTATCCCAGTTCCCCAACTCTCCACTTTCCACTTTCCACTAACCAACCTATCCCGCGACCCGTGCCTTTCACTTTCCACTTGTATTCCTCTATGATCTCCAAACTTGAATTTCAAATCGCCTGGCGGTATACCCGCGCTCAACGCAAGAGTCTTTTCGTTTCGATGATTTCATTGTTTTCGATGATGGGGGTCTGTGTGGGGACTTTTGCTCTGGTGGTGGCTTTGGCTGCAACCAACGGATTCGAGCATGAAGTGACCCGCCAAATGATCGACAAGGATTCGCACTTTGAAGTGTTGTCCTACCACAATGCTCCAATCAGCAATGCCGATTCCCTTGATCAGGCTATTCGGACTGTCACTCCGGAAGTCGTGGCGTCTTCGCCATTTATTCTCTACAAAGTGGGCATTTCGTCCAAGTCGGTGAATGATGGCATTGTGATCTATGGCATTGATGGCACCCGTTCTTCCCAAGTGGTGAATTTGAAGGACAAGGTGAAGTGGGGCACCTACACCGTGGACTCGATTCTGGATACTACAGGGAAATTTAGGCCTACGATTATGCTCGGGAGCGTTCTCGCCAGCCGGCTGAAAATTATTCTGGGCGACAAAATTGTGCTACAAACTTTTCAATCCCCCGATGATGCATCGGTGGGCGGGAAAATGATGCAGTTCGTGGTGGCCGGGGTTTTTGAAACGGGCATGTATGAATACGATGCCAATTTGGGCTACATCGGAATCCCCGAGGCCCAGGCCCTGCTTGGCATTGGCACTGGCGTAAGCGGAATTCAGTTTAAGATCGATGATCCTTGGAAGAGCGAGTCGATTGCTAAACGCGTAGAAAATTCTCTGGGATATCCCTTTTATGCTACGGATTGGAAATCAAAAAATGGCACCTTGCTCAAATGGATGAACTACGAGAAGTTTATTGTCGCGGGCATCATTATGCTGATCATCCTGGTGGCCGCCTTCAATATCATATCCTCCCTGATTATGGTCGTGCTACAAAAGACACGCGAAATCGGGATTCTTCGCTCCATGGGTTTTTCCAGCAAAAGTATTTTGAAAGTATTCATGCTGATGGGGTCGTTTATTGGCGTTGCTGGAACGCTGGTGGGTGGATCTGCTGGAATTCTTCTGTGTGTCATCCAGGAGCGCTGGCAGGTGATCAAACTCCCTGCCGATGTGTATATGATTCCCTATTTCCCCGTGCAGATCCAATGGCTGGATGTGATCATCATTTTTGCGATCGGAAACATTCTCTGCATAGCCGCAACCCTTTTACCCGCCTGGAAGGCCTCCCGCTTGGATCCAGTAGGAGCGATTAGGCATGAATGAGAAGAGAGTGGAGAGTGGAAAGTGGAAAATTGACAGCCAGCATTCCTGCACGACACCTTAGTGGAAAATGGAAAGTTGCGGACATATTTTCCCAAAAAGAAATGATCTCCCGCAACTTTCCACTTTCACACTTTAGAACTTTCCTCTTGTATTCAAGTACCCCCTTCCCCTCGAGTCCCTTATGAACCAACCTCTTATTGAAGCCCGCAATCTCTGGAAGATTTACGAAGAAACGGGTGAGCGCCTCGAGATTCTGCGGGGTGTCGATTTTTCCGTATATTCCGGAGAAACCGTAGCGATTATGGGCGCATCAGGTGCCGGAAAGTCCACTTTTTTGAATCTGTTGGGCGCGCTGGATCGTCCCAGCAAAGGCGAGTTGATCTTCCGGGGCAAAAATGTCGCTGCGTTTTCAGACCGCGAGCGGGATGAATACCGTGGTCAGAATCTGGGATTCATCTTCCAGTTCCACCACCTTTTGCCTGAATTCACCGCCCTGGAGAATGTGATGATTCCGGGCCGTATTTTGGGACGTTCCGATGCGGAATGCCGAGATGAGGCCAGGGAACTCCTGATTGCCGTCGGTCTTTCCAATCGCCCTAACCATCTTCCCCAGGAACTTTCGGGCGGAGAACGTCAACGGATTGCCGTGGCGCGCGCCCTCATGAACCGTCCGGCTTTGGTGCTTGCGGACGAGCCCTCGGGAAACCTGGATGAATCCAATTCGGAGCGGTTGCATCAACTGTTTTTGGAGCTGAACCAAAAATTCCAGCAAACCTTTTTGATCGTGACTCATGACCGGCATCTGGCTTCCCTTGCTGGCCGTCGGGTCTATATGCACGGTGGCCAGATCGTTCCGGACCAGGTGGAATCCTAGGGCAAAAACGCACTAAAGCGAATAAACCCCTGAAATCCCGTTATTCATCGGGTTAACCGGCTTGATTTACGGCTTTATTGTGCATTTTTATAAATTCTAGGTACAGTGTAGTTCTCTCTCTCTTTGAGTTGGTGCAATTATGAATGGAATGTTTACGGATCGCGTTAAAAAAGTCATGCAATTTGCCCGTGAAGAGTCGATGCGACTTGGCAACGACTATGTGGGTACCGAGCATTTGTTGCTCGGGCTTATCCGCGAGGGCGAGGGTGTTGCCATTGCGGTCATGAAGAATATGGGACTCGATCTTGAGGAGCTGGCCAAAGTCATTGAGCGTGCGATCACGGCCACTGGCGGGATGATGACCATCGGTCAGATGATTCCCTTTACGCCTCGTGCCAAGCGTGTGCTTGAAGTGGCAGCCCAGGAAGCCCGGGCCATGCAACACCGCTACATTGGAACCGAGCATTTGCTACTTGCCCTGATCAAGGACAACGAGTCTGCTGCGTCCAGTGTTTTGACCTCGCTTCAGCTGGACTACGAACGTACCAAGGAAGAAATCGAAAAAGTTCTGAGCGGTCCTTCGGCCGATGCCAGCACGGACCCCACCCGCAAAGGAGCTCCGGCCCCGGCAGGTGCGGCTTCCAAATCCAAAACTCCTTTCCTCGATCATTTTGGTCGCGATCTCACTGAGCTTGCCCGTGAAGGAAAGCTGGACCCCATCATTGGGCGTGATTCGGAAATTGAGCGCCTGATCCAAATTCTTTGCCGTCGCAAAAAAAATAATCCGGTGTTGATTGGCGAGCCTGGCGTTGGTAAGACTGCGATCGTTGAGGGTCTGGCCCAGAAGATTATTCAAAAGAAAATCCCCGAGCTGCTCGAAAATAAGCGAGTGGTGACCCTCGATATGGCAAGCGTTGTCGCCGGAACCAAGTATCGTGGACAATTTGAGGAGCGCCTCAAAGCCATGATGGCCGAGCTGCAAAAGAACGAGAATGTGATCATCTTCATTGATGAACTTCACACCATCGTGGGTGCTGGCGGGTCGGAAGGCTCACTGGATGCATCCAACATTTTCAAGCCCGCATTGTCGCGCGGAGAGTTGCAATGCATTGGCGCAACCACCTTGGACGAGTACCGCAAGTACATCGAAAAAGACGGCGCACTGGAACGGCGTTTCCAGACCATTCTGGTTAATCCGCCCAGCCCCGAAGAGACCGTCGAAATTTTGCACGGCCTGCGGGTTCGCTACGAAAATCACCATAAGGTTACCTACACCGATGCGGCCCTGCATGCTGCAGTGTTTCTGACCGAACGCTACATGTCCGAACGGAGTCTTCCGGACAAGGCCATCGACATCATTGATGAAGCCGGAGCCCGGGTCCGCCTTTCCGCCATGGCGGTTCCCCCCGAATTGCGCGCCAAGGAAAAGGAGCTCGAAGACATCGTCAAGGAAAAGGAAAATTCCGTGGGCATCCAGGATTACGAGGGTGCTGCGCGCCTGCGTGATCGCCAAGAGGCCATCAAGGACGAAATCAACGCCCTGCGTCAGGAATGGAAAGATACCAAGAACAAGGAAAAGACCATCGTTTCGGAAGATGTCATCCGTGATGTGATTGCAAAAATTACCGGGATTCCCATGGCCCGTCTCGCCGAGGCCGAAACCGTCAAGCTCCTTGGGCTCGACGCCGAAATCAAAAAGCGTGTCGTGGGTCAGGACCGCGCCGTTCTCGCCATTTCAAAAGCCATTCGTCGCAGCCGTGCCGGTATCCACAATAGCCGTCGCCCCACCGGGTCCTTTATGTTCCTTGGGCCCACGGGCGTGGGCAAAACCGAACTGGCCAAGGTTCTCAGTTCCCTCCTCTTCGGAACCGAAGATGCCATGGTCCGCATCGACATGTCCGAATTCATGGAAAAGCATTCCGTATCGCGCCTGATCGGAGCCCCTCCGGGCTATGTGGGTTATGACGAAGGCGGTGGCCAGCTCACCGAAAAAATCCGCAAGCGTCCATACGCGGTGGTGCTTTTTGATGAAATCGAAAAGGCCCATTCCGATGTATTCAATATCCTCCTGCAGATTCTGGACGATGGACAGCTTACGGACAATTATGGTCGCAAAGTCAATTTCAAAAACACCATCATTATCATGACCTCCAATGTCGGTGCCCGCGAGGTCAAGCATTCCGGGGGCATGGGCTTCAACAAGGCTTCGGACAGCGGAGATTATGAACGCATGTCCAGCTCCATTACCGAAGAACTGAAGCGTGCCTTCTCACCGGAATTCCTGAACCGCGTGGACGAACAGATTATTTTCCGGCCACTGGCCAAGATCGACTTGGTCGGAATCGTGGATATTTTGGTGGGTGATTTGCAAAAACGCCTCAACGATAAAAACGTTACGCTGGTTCTTGACGAGGCGGCCAAGGAGTTTGTGGTCGACAACGGTTTTGACCCAGCCTTGGGTGCGCGTCCTCTGCGTCGCGCAATCCAGAGATTGGTGGAAGATCCTCTTGCCGAGGGCCTGTTGCTCGGAGAACTCGAGGAGAATAGCACCATTCAGGTTTCCAAAGGCGACGACGGTTTGAAGCTTGTGTCGATAAAAAAGACCGTTTAACAGCGAATCCCCAGGCTATTTTTCTAGAGCAAACGCATTAAAGAAATCCCAGGCCTTTTGGGTAGCTGTGTTGTCTTTGTCGTCCCGGTTGTCATGGCCGGAACGGCCATCACCGCACCACATCCAAACAATGCAGCAACAAGCACCGGTGATGCCCGTGCCGGGCATGACATTTCAGGCATCCCGTTTGCGCTTTTATGCGAATCCCCAGGCTATTTTTCTAGAGCAAACGCATTAAAGAAATCCCAGGCCTTTTGGGTAGCTGTGTTGTCTTTGTCGTCCCGGTTGTCATGGCCGGAACGGCCATCACCGCACCACA
>CAIRAY010000023.1 GCA_903876665.1 uncultured Fibrobacterota bacterium
CCATCCAGGATTTTGAAAGAAAGGAAAATTATGGCTACAACGCCATAGACCCAGTGAAGGGAGACAAAGCCAAGGGCCAGTCGATTTTTCGTATTAAGGGGCATGCACAGTGATAAATAGAGGGGATTTGTCGATTTTTAAAGGAGCGATGCTTCGGGGGTTTCCAAAAATGTCCCGGGCCGAGACAATCCCAGGGAGGCTAAGGGAAACGGAACCATTATCGCTCCAGAGAATCAGAGCTTTGGATTTGTCAGGGAGAATTGCGGTGGCGCCTTCCAATTGTGAATCGCCATTCCAGGGGGTGATGGAGGTGGCGGGGGCCCAATGTTGGATAAGGCGGGTGTAAATTCCAAGAAATGGAGTGGGTGTGCCACTCTTGTCGATCAGAGTGGCGTAGTCATTGCCCGGCATGAGGCGGAACCAAAAAATTTTGTCGATTCCACTGGAAAGCCCGAGGGCGTAGTTGCGAACCATAAAGGCCCCGGCGTCTTCCACTGGAATGGATTGTTTGTTGAATCCTGTGACACCGTGTTCCGTAAGCCAAACGGGGTAGGTGGGATAGGTCTTTTTGAACTCCCGGGCGATGCGGGCCCTTTCGAGCAAGGATTTGGATGATGGGAATCCATAACCATGGATACTCAGCGCGTTCTGTTGCTTCCAGATTTCGGGGTGATCCTGAAGCAAAGTCGGATAAAAATCCGGATTGTGTTTGCCACCCAGCGCAAATCCGGAGGAGGTGATGAAAAGCTGGGCTCCAAATTTGGCACGCAAATGTTGCAGGGATTGAGTCTGGAGCCACAAATAATCCACCATCTTCATTTTGACTGGGGAAAGGGATGGGTCCGTATTCCAGGCATGGGTTCCTTGTCCGCTACGGAAAAAGGCATCATGGTCAGGTTCGTTCCAGATTTCCCAGGCATCCACTTGGTTTTGGTAGCGAGAAACGGTGGAATCCAAGTAGGCAAGCCATTGAGGGAAAAATTGTTCCTGTGGGGCGAATTTATTGTCCGGACCGCTGGCGGCCCAGGTTGGGCAATAGCCTAGGATGCCCACAACCTTGAGACCCAGGGAATCCGCGGTTCGAAGGGCTTGATCCACAGAGGTATTCCCGAATTGACCGGGGCTATTTTCAAAATGGTACCAGGAAAGATCGATCCGGATCCACTGGACTCCCGCCTTTTTCAGAATGGGCCAATATTTGGCTTCACTCCAATGGGTACCCACGCCAAAAGCATTCAAAGCATGGCCAAACGAGGCGAGGAGGAGCAATAGGGCTAGGATTGATGAACGGATTGACATAACCCCATAATCTAGAAATTCGGGCCGATTCGATCAGCAAAGGTGTCTGTTTAGACAGGGCCATTTGGCATATTTGTTATCTTTGGCACCATGATCAATTATTTATTGCGAGTCCTTGCCTTAGCCTCGGCTGTGTTTGCGTTTTCACAGACCATGGACAAATCGGGTATCGCCGGGTTGTTGCAGAACAATAGCGGGCTTCTGAGTTCCATGGGCATCGAATCAAGCTCTGTACAGAAGTACCTGGATTCGGAACGTGAAAAAGGTAACGGCGGCATGGGGGTTGGGAAGCAATCCGTGTCGGATTCCTCCAACCTCTTTCTGCCCAAGGACGAGGCCCTCATGAAGCCCGTCAAAAACGATACGCTTTTTTATGTCATTGTCCAAGATACCGTCTCCATGGACAGTCTCATGCACGATTCTACCATCATCGAGCGCATTGGTCGCATGCCTGACCCGACCAAGCTGATTGTCAAGCGACGCTTGCTGGTTGACCGGGCTTCCCTGCGGGGCCCTGAACGTTACGAGGTTTCTTTTTTCCGCGATGCCCCGACCTCTGTTTTTGGTTCCACCACCAATGCCATCAACGGAGATTACCCCCTCAAGGCCGGGGATAAATTGGTGCTCACGATTTGGGGAGAAGTGGAGAAGGAATATCCCATAACGATCAATAACCAGGGCAACGTCAATGTGGAAGGAATTGGCCTCAATTCCTTGAACGGATTGACCCTGGGGCAGGCACAGGAAGTGTTGAAACTCAAGCTGATCAAAATCTATGCGGGAATCCGCTCCAGTCGGATTTTTGTGAATCTGCGGCTCGAGTCTTTGAGTCCGGTCAAAATATTCCTGGTCGGGGAAGTGGCAAAGCCGGGTGGATACGTGTTTTATGGCAACACCACCGTTTTCCAGGCATTGTACCAAGCCGGCGGGCCGAATAATTTGGGAACGGTACGTAACATTCAAATTACCCGTGGCGACACCACCTTTACTGTGGACTTGTACGACTACCTGATGCAGGGTAAAAAGCCGGAGCCTTCGGTGCTGAACGATGGGGACATTGTGTTTTTACCCCGTGCCGAAATTCTGGCTCAGGCTCGGGGAGACATGGGCCGGCCCGCTATTTACGAGTTGAAAAAGGGCGAAGGGGTCCGTGAATTGCTTCAATACGCAGGCCAAGTGAATCCCTCTGCGGCAGAGCAACGCATGGTTTTGCAACGGTATTTTCCGGGTGGCAAACAGGACTACATGGACCTAAAGACCCCCAAAGAATATATGGATAGCACCGCATCACTTCCCTTGCAGGATGGCGATGTGCTGTGGCTCACCAAGTCCACCGACAAGCCCAAGGAATTCGTCACCATCATCGGTGCGGTCAAATACCCCGGCACCTACCAGTTCAAGAGCGGGATGACGGTTCCGGACGTAGTTCAAGTGGCGGGTGGAGCCTTGGAAGAGACCTATATGGGGCGTGTGCAAATTTTGCGACCCCTTCCGACCGGTGGCTACAACATGCTTTCCCAGCCCCTGCAAGGCAGTGTGGCCACACCTCTGGTGCAGCGCGACACATTGATCGTATTCAGTCTTAAAGATTTACATACCCCCGATTCCGTGACCATCACCGGAGCGGTGGAGCACCCCGGACGGTTTGAGTATTACCAAGGTGTGACCGCCAAGGATTTGATTTTGAGCGCAGGTGGATTTTTGCCCAACCGCGAGGTGGGAAAAATCCGTTTGGAGCATGTCCGCAGCGATTCCCGGGGCATGGAGGTCGAGGCGCTGAGCATTACGGACAACTACGAGAGTGAGGCCGGGGGCCAAATTCTGCTCAAGCCTTGGGACCATTTGGAGGTACCCATTGATCCCAATTTCCAGCGCCCGCAAATGGTGAAACTGGCCGGAGCCTTCAAAAGCCCGGGCTCCTACGCATTGCTACACCCCGGTGAAAAGTTGATGGAGCTCATTGACCGCGCGGGAGGATTCCAGCAGGAGGCTTACCTGGTCGGGGCTCAGTTCTACCGCAACAAAGATTCCATTGGGCAAATCGGTTTTGACCTTAAGGCCGCCATGGCCGGAAGCAAGCGTGACAATATTGAATTGCAGGATGGCGACAGTCTTTTTGTTTCGATCCCCAAGGTGCACATTCGCGTGGTGGGTGAGGTCGGCTACCCATCCAATGTGCTCTACAAACCGGGCAAAAGCATTGCCTGGTACATCTCTCAAGCGGGCGGATTCCGCGAAACCTCGGACCTCGACCGCGTCATGATTCGCTTTGCCAATGGTGCCGTGAGCACCGAATTTGATGCCGACCGCGAACCCGATCCGGGCTCCATGATCATTGTTCCTTTCAAAACGCCACCCCCGCCGGTCAACTGGTATGTGGTGGCCTCTACCTTCGCAGGGCTAATCACCGCTGCGGCCACTTTAATGATTGCATACAAGAAATAGGGAGTAACATGTCGAAAAAAGCACTGATCACCGGAATCACTGGCCAAGATGGATCCTACCTAGCGGAATTCCTGCTCGAAAAGGGCTACGAAGTGCATGGCATCATCCGTCGCTCCAGCTCCTTCAATACCGGGCGCATCGAGCACCTGTACATTGATGAGCTCATTCGCGACCAGCACAAAAAGCAGAAGGTCAAGCTTCACTACGGCGACTTGACCGACAGCTCCAATCTCATTCGCCTTATTTCGGATATTAAGCCAGATGAAATCTACAATTTGGGAGCCCAGTCCCATGTGAAGGTCTCTTTTGAAGTTCCCGAATACACGGCCGATGTGGATGGTATTGGTACCCTTCGTATTTTGGAAGCCGTGCGCTTTTTGGGTCTCGAAAAGACTTGTCGCATTTACCAGGCAAGCACCTCAGAGCTTTACGGCCTGGTGCAGGAAGTGCCGCAAAAAGAAACTACGCCCTTCTACCCGCGTAGCCCTTATGGCGTAGCCAAACTCTATGGGTTCTGGATTACCAAGAACTACCGCGAATCATACGGAATGTTTGCCTGCAACGGTATTTTGTTCAACCATGAATCCCCTCGCCGGGGCGAAACGTTCGTGACACGTAAAATCACCATTGCCGTGGCACGCATCGCCTGCAACAAGCAAGAGAAGCTGTACTTGGGTAATTTAGATGCACTGCGTGACTGGGGCTATGCCAAGGACTATGTGGAATGCATGTGGCGCATTCTTCAACACCACGAGCCCGAAGATTTTGTGATCGCCACAGGCGAGATGCACACCGTGCGCAAGTTTACTACGATGGCCTTTGCTGAAGCCGGCATTGAGCTGGAATGGAAGGGCATGGGTGTCGAAGAAAAGGGTTACGATGTCAAATCGGGCAAGTGTCTGGTTGAAATTGATCCGCGTTACTTCCGTCCTTCCGAAGTCGAACAATTGCTGGGTGACCCCACCAAGGCACGCGAAGTCCTGGGCTGGAACCCCCGCATGACCAGCTTCGAAGAGCTGGTCCGGCTTATGGTCAAGGCCGATCTAGATCGTGTGCGGAGTGGCAAGGACATCGGTCGCGACGCGGATAGCTGAGCCATGCTGAACCACTCCTCTAAAATATTCGTTGCCGGCCATCGTGGCATGGTCGGTGCTGCGGTGATTCGTCGCTTGCGCACCTTGGGCTATAACAACATTGTTACCCGCACCCATTCGGAGCTGGATCTCACACGGCAGGCCGAGGTAGAGTCGTTTTTTGCGACAGAAAAGCCAGACGCCGTGGTGCTTGCCGCAGCCAAAGTGGGCGGGATTCATGCAAACAACACATACCCGGCTGAGTTCATTTACCAGAACTTAATGATGGAATGCAATGTCATTCACTCGGCCTACTTGCAAAAGGTTTCCAAGCTCCTGTTCCTAGGATCGAGCTGCATTTATCCGCGCATGGCGCCCCAGCCAATCCCCGAAAACGCGCTCCTTACCGGTGAGCTCGAAAAGACCAACGAGGCATACGCCCTGGCCAAAATCAGCGGCCTCAAAATGTGCGACTATTACCGTCGCCAATACGGTTGCGATTTCATCAGCGCCATGCCCACCAACCTTTACGGGCCATGTGATAATTACCATCCACAAAATTCCCATGTGATCCCGGCGCTCATCCGCAAGTTTCACGAAGCCAAAGCCCAAGGCAAATCCGAAGTGGAAATTTGGGGCACGGGCAAGCCTTTGCGCGAGTTCCTTTATGTGGATGATTTGGCCGAGGCTCTGGTGTTCCTTTTTGAGAACTATTCCGCGGAAGGCCATGTGAATGTGGGTTCGGGCACCGATTTGAGCATCGCCGAGCTGGCCCAGACTGTCAAGGATGTGGTTGGCTTTACCGGGGCATTGCGCTTCAATCCCGACATGCCGGACGGAACACCCCGCAAGATCATGGATGTCTCGCACATCAATGATCTCGGGTGGAAGGCAAAGACGGATTTGCGTGAAGGCCTCACGCAGGCCTATGCGTGGGCCCTCGAAAACGGCGTGTTGTAGTAAGAGCTTAGCCAGCCATAGGGCCCGCCGTCCTTACCCTGTCATCCCTCATTTACCCTGTCATCCCCTACTACAAGGTCATCCTCGCGCAGACGAGGATCGCCGCACCGCCCCTGCCAATGCCTTCACCCTGCAACGGTGATGGCCGTTTCGGCCATGACAAGAAGGATCGCCATGACAAGACTGTGGCCATGCCAAGACTGTGGCCGTCCTTACCCTGTCATCCCCCACTACAATGTCATCCCCCGTAGGGGGAACACCGGTGCTGGTTGCAGTGTTTCTGCGGGCGCGGTGCGGTGATGGTCCACACAGTGGATAGTGCTCGACTTGATATGCCTGTTCCGCTTCAGCGGTTACAGGCACATATCCACTGTGTGGATGATATGCCGGTTTCGCCTCGGCG
>CAIRAY010000024.1 GCA_903876665.1 uncultured Fibrobacterota bacterium
AAGGTGTTGATATTGGCCTGCGGCGGGGTTTTGAATTAAGAGACATCGATGTGGTCGAGAAAATGCTTGCGAAAGGGACTGACTGGGACTTTATTACCCAAATCACAGGCTTGAACCAAGCCGGATTCCAGGAACTGAAAGCGAAGTATTGCAGGTAATTGCATTGTTTGACATTCCCATCCCGTACCGCCTGACCTCCATCGTCGTCTAACCCCAGAAAGGGGTCCCCATGCCAAAATCATCCCAACCCAAAGACATCGATCACGATTCGTATTTCCGCGAAAACGTCGCCAAACCCAGTGCCGCAGCAATTGGGGAGACTGCATGATGATAATTTTCATGGAGCACAAGCCAGAAAGGATAACGTTCATTTAAACCAACAAATACAAGCATTTTGTTTTATATATTAAACATTATGACGCATGTAAAACACCCTCTACTCCCCCGGCTGGTCAAAATCCTAAAGGGTCTTGGTGAAAATGTGAAACTTGCCCGCTTGCGGCGCAAATTAAGTGCGCAACTTGTTTCGGAACGTGCGGGCATTTCAAGGTCAACCCTATGGCAAATCGAAAAAGGAAACCCCACAGTTGCCCTAGGAGCCTACATCCAGGTACTTTTCGCGTTGGGCCTAGAGAATGACTTCATAGAAATCGCCAAAGACGATATTTTAGGCAAAAAGCTCCAGGACCTGGAGTTACTCACTCCCAAACGAGCCCCTAAGGCAAAAGCATGACAGGATCGAATCTCGGCCAGAAAGAACGCTACTCGAATCCGACTATTTGCTTGGGGTGTATGACGAACACCGCATGGGAGCTTTGCGTTTTAAGCAAGACCCAATGGGAGAATTCCAAAATAACGATAAAAAGCATGCGGCTCCTCCTTGGGCATCACTCGCTGAATTAGTTGAAGCGAGCCTTCGCCTAGAGGACTCACAACCAGATCAAGAGACCAAGAGGTGGATTGACCTTCTGATTGCACCAGGATCGTCTTTGGGTGGTGCCCGCCCAAAGGCAAGCGTTCTTGACAAACAAAAGAATTTATGGATCGCCAAATTTCCCAGCCACAGTGATGATGTGGATAAAGGACGTTGGGAACACCTGGCGCATAAGATTGCATTACGCTCTGGAATCGTGATGTCCGAGTCAAAATCCCTGACATTTGGAAACCGCCATCATACATTTCTGACCAAACGATTCGATCGAAGCGCTTCTCAGAGCAGAATTCATTTTGCCTCTGCGATGACGCTACTTGGATATACCGACGGGAACGGTTCCGATGGGGCTAGCTACTTGAATATCGCTGAGTTTATTGCTGCGCATGGTGCTGCTTTCGCCCGCGTATGATCTGAATCCCAATCCTCAAGGAACAGGCCTCACGCTGAACATTAGCGAAACAGATAATTCGCTGGAAATCGACCTTGCCATGGAGGTTGCTTCTTATTTTAGGCTCGACAAGACTCGAGCGAACCACATTGTGGGCGAGATTCTGAATGTTGTCGCGGATTGGAAAACCGAGGCCCGACTCCTGAAAATTCCAGCGATGGAACAGGATAGATTCAAAAATGCTTTCAGTGGCCAATAGAAAAAAGCAGCCTGGTTGCTACGACAAGTGAGGAGTCCACGCAACCACTCTTTGACTTAATCCAAGACGAGGATGAAACCATGCGCTTTAAAACTGGAAGACAGAAAGACCATGAAGCCGATGTTCAAGCCGGTATTGAGCAGGGCATCGAGCAAGGCATTGAGCAG
>CAIRAY010000025.1 GCA_903876665.1 uncultured Fibrobacterota bacterium
AGGACTAATGGGGTCCTAAACTGCCGGAAAACCACTATCACAGACTGGCCGGATCAGGCCGAAATCAGGTGGCCGGATACCCCCGAAACGGGGTGGCCGGATGTTCCGAATTGGGGTGGCCGGATCGAGCCGGATTTTGCACAGTGGATATGTGCCTGTAACCGCTGAAGCGGAACAGGCATATCAAGTGGAGCACTATCCACTGTGTGGACCATCACCGCATCGCGCCCGAACAATGCAGTAGCAGGCACCGGTGATGCCCGTGCCGGGCATGACAAGATTACGGGCATGACAAGATTACGGGCATAACAAAACGCCGGGCATGACAAAAATGGCCATGACAAAAACAACGGAATGACAAAACCTTGGGCGCGAGAGCCACCCCTACCCCACGCGGCCGAGCCAGGTGCTGCGGGTCTCTTTGCGCAGAGGGTTGCTTAGGAGGTTTGCAGGGTCCAGCACCACCAGCTCAATTTTCGCCCGAGTGACGGCGGTGTAAAGCAATTGCTGGCTGACCATGCGGGCGTCGTCTGCAGGGAGGACGAGGATGACCTTGCTGAATTCCGAGCCCTGGGACTTGTGCACCGTGATTGCGTATGCCCGATTTAGGCCCTGCACGCGACTTAAATCCACAACCTGGATCCTTCCCCCGGAGTAAAACAATCCGCGCTGGCGGGTGCCTTCTACCCAGGCAACGCCTAGGTCGCCGTTATACAGCGATACTTCGCCTACCTGCTGGTTCTGCTCCACAATGAGGGGTTCGCCATCCAAATATTCCTTGGGGATTTTATGGCCCGGGGCAAACAGCTGCACACAGCGACGATTGTAGCCTTCGCGACCTTGTTCTCCACCATTGGTGCAGCACAGAATCCGTCCGTTTTCAATAAGCTCCTTGAAGGCATTGATCGGGATCCCCTCGGCCGACCCCTTGGGCTTGGGCCGCAGCATGGCCCAGGATTTTTTGAGGGTCACAATCCACTGTTGCAGATGCCCTTCAAGGACCTTGTCCGTAACCACGGGCGACCAGCCCGATTCCAAAGCCACCGGCAACCCCTGGAACCAGTTGCTGATCTGGGGGTCTTTGGTGCGCCGGTTTTCGTTCAGCTCGCACAATTGTCCTTGCAACTGTCCGCGCCGGGCAGTTGTCAAATCTCCAAGTACTGCGCCACTTTCGACCGAGGGTAGCTGATTCATGTCCCCCACCAGGACCAGGCGCGCCTGAGGTGACAAGGCGTCCGTAAGGTCCGCAAACATGGCAGAATCCACCATGCTCACTTCGTCCACAATCACCAGATCATAGGGGAGAGGATTGCCGGCATGGAATACCGGATCGCCGTTGCTCCGGTAGCGCAACAAGGAGTGCAAAGTTTTGCCGGCCACACTCTGCAAAGGGGAGCCTGCAGGCAAATCCTTGTGGATGCTTTCTTCGAGGCGGGCCTTGGCGCGACCCGTTGGAGCACACACCACCACCCGGTCCGCGGGGAGTTTGTATGCAAAACACACGGCGGCAACCATCATCTTAACAACGGTGGTTTTTCCGGTTCCTGGACCCCCACATACAATGCAAAAGGACTGGCGCAAAGCCATTTCAATGGCTTCGATCTGACGCGGATATGGGCTTCCACCTAGGGGAAAGCCATTGCGGACGCCTTCTTGCAGGGCCTGCACAAAAAGGGAGGCAGGGGCGGCTTGTTGGGCTGGGGACAACTTTTCGCCCACAGGACAGAAGCGCTCCAGACTTTTTCCGATGCGCTCCTCCGCCTTCCATGCGCGCTGGAATCCCCAGAGGGTTTCACCTTGCAGGGTATCCCAGAGTATTAGGGCAGTCTGGGCTTGAGGTGTGCCGGCCTGGGCTGCGAAGCCATGTGAACCTTCCTGGATTTGCTGCAAAGTGGGCAAAAATGGCAAGGCCCCTTCATAGGATTTGAGCTCCTCCAGGGTGGCCACGGTATTGCCACGACGCTGGTTGGCCAGCAACAGCAGCAAAATCCCCTGCAAGGCTTCTGCAGGAATTGCACACAACACATGACCGCGCAGGGCGAGGAACTTGGCCTGGAATACTTCTAGCGCGCCAATATCTCCACGCTCCTGCAGGGCCTGGGCAAATGATTCAACCTCAATCATGATCATACTCCTCATTATTCACATCAAAAGCCGTGGCCAGCAACTCTTGTACGTAATCTGCATCGGCCTGGGGATCTGCCGGGTAGAGCCAAGGGTCAACATGCTCCTGGAGCTCGTACCCACGCAGGTACACATAAACTGCCCCACCCAGGTTGCGCTCCGCGCTGTATTCGGCTCCGAGTAATTTTTGCAAATGAACATGCAACGCATGGCAATACAGTCGCGCCTGCAAATTGTAATGGGACTCCACAATGCTTTCGGCAATTCGTGGCAAGCTGTAATCCGCCAGGCGATTGCTCTTCCAGTCCAGAACAAAGTAGCGCCAAGGATGCCCCGCGCCTTCGATGGGCAGGCGAAACACCAAGTCCATGAAGCCGTGAACCCAGCCGGCCGTTGCCCGCATTTGAAATTCCAGCTCCGCGCGACGATTGGGTTTGGGCAAATCTGCCAAGCGAAGGGGAGCATTAACACCCAATTCTTTTAGGCTCAAGGAATCTGCGAATGCTCCTCGCACCATGCGCAACGCCACTTGCTGGGCGAGGTCCTTTTCTTCTGGGGTGCGCAAAGTTCGCAGGGCCCCACCCCTTGCAAGCTCCTTCTGCATGGACGCAATAACCCCAGGCGGAGAGTCCTGTCCCGGGACCACCCATTCCAGAGAATCCATTCCTAGGCATTCTTCGATCACCAAATGCAGGGCATTGCCGGTCTCGGCACTGCCGGGCAAATGGCTTGGAGCACGCTCATCGTTTGCAGAAATAGGATCACGGACATCCTCTTCTTCGGCAGGTTCTACCGTGCGCTCATGGACTGTTTGTTTTTGGCTAAGCTCGCTATAGCTGGTTTGACGCACCACAAGCTTGGCCAGACCCAAATCTTGAATGGAATGGCGTACCCCTTGTGCAGCCTGGGCTGCAAGCACGAGCTCTGGGCTCTGGAGAGGAAGGGGAATATTTTTTTGCGCGGAAGACTGGACCGCAAGTTTGGCCCACTTGTTTTCGTCAAAGCACACCAAGCTCCCTTGCTTGAGCAATGCCAGCAAGCGCGGAGTAAGGTCCTGATCAGGGGATTTGGTGGGCTCGCAGCGTTCCCAGTCTATCGCCTCGTCTTTTTTGACGATTTCATCGACCTGGGCGGGCACAAACAAAAGGAGCTGTGGGCGAGTGAGGGCTACATACAAAAGACGCCGGCGTTCCTGAACCTTTTGCAGGGAAGCCAGATCACCCACCTCCAGTGAATTTTGCAACACCAACCGCAAAGGAGCTTCTTTTTCAGGGGGATCCTCGATCGGGTCGCCTTTTTTCTTGCGCGTCTTGGGTGTGGGATTTTGCGCCTTCTGCAATTTTTCTGCCGCCGTTTTACCTAGCAGCCTCCAGGTGGGAATATCATTCTGGCCTTTCATTTCCTCTGCGAATAGACTCGCCATGGTTTCTTTGTCGGCTTTGATGACGCGCTGTTTGCGCTCCGAATCAATCCAACTCGAGATGCCAAGCTGTGCCTGCTTGTCGGTCCCCGTGGCAACCACAAATACCACCGGGAACTCGAGCCCCTTGGAGGTGTGCATGGTGAGCACTTTTACGCTGGAGCGGTCGGTGGCCAGGGTGTGCAAATTTTTGTCTTGCGCGGCCTTGATCTCTTCATTGAGGAGCTGCTGCAGATGCTCCACCAATTGGGTGAGCGACAAATTCCCGCGCACCAGCTGTTCCAGGCAATAGTCGGTCAATTGGTTTAAATCCGCCAAATGACGCTGTCCATCCTCGAGAAGTGCGAGCCGCTCCGTAACCTTTGTTTTAGCCAGCAAGCTACGGAACAACACGCCAAAGCGCCGGCTCCAGACCAGCGTGGTCCAGTAGCGGATATGTCGCGAAAGTTCACTGGTTTGATCCAGCTCAAGCTCAGGAACGACTTCGGTCGGATGCCTGTTGTAGAAGCGTGTCAAGAGTGCGGCCAGGCGGATGGATGGGTCTGCCTCCGGGTCTTGAACCGCCCGCAAAACGGCAATCAAATCCCAGGCCATGGGGGATTGAAAAACCCCTTCCATTTTGTACTTGGCGGCTGGAATCTTTTGTTTCTCCAATTCATCCAAAAATGGGTCTGCGGCCGAATGACCTTCCACCACAACGGCAAAATGCTCGTATTTTAATTCGATGGTCTCAAATTTGGGCCCTTTTGGCACCGATGCTTTTTGACCCACCAAGGTGTGGATCACACGTGCCACTTGCTCGGCCATCATTCGACGGCGCTCACTCGCGGAGCCAGCAACCAACATGACCTGCACGGGAGGAATGGGCTCACCTAAATGATTTTTCAGCTCACATTCAGGAGCGAATTTTCGCGCCGGCGCACTGGCGAGCTGACCCCCCTCGTCCTCGCTCGGATAAGCGACACCATCCATCGCCAACCAATCGACACCGGTTGGATTCTTGCCCAAAATGGCATTGTAGCCATCAATCAGCGCTGCGGTGGAGCGATAGTTATTCACCAGGCCATACAGCTTGCCACCCTTTTCAAGCAGAGCCCCACGGGCATCCATGTAGGTGCGGACATCCGCTCCCATAAAGGAATAAATGGATTGTTTGGGGTCGCCCACCAAATAGAGCCTGGGTCCATTTGACGGTGCATTTTCGAGAAACAGCATGCGGAAAATATTCCACTGGAGCACGCTGGTGTCCTGAAATTCATCAATAATCCCGAACTGCAAACGACCGCGCAGGGCATCCCGAAAGGCCTCTTTGTGCATGGCTTTTTCCATGAGCTGCAGCATGTCCTGAAAAGACATCAACCCATCGCGCTCCTTGCGGGCCACCCACCGGTTGCGAAGAATTTCGGCGGCATCAAAGAGCATCACAGAGGGGAACTGCTCCACGAGCCGTTCTTTTTTTAACAAAAGTGCGTAGGCTTTATGCTCTTGAATGGCTGATAGAGCCGACCGAAGCTCAGAAGCATAGGGAATTCCTTCATCGCTTTTGTTTAAAAATTTTGAATTTCCACCAATAGATTCCAATTTATCAATGAAATCTTTTTTGATGGGCAGGGATTTTGCCACCTGAAGAATCTCCGCAATGCGGGCGGTGGCCTTCTCCACCCGGTTTTTATCATAGTCTTTATCGGAGACCAGCTCGGTGGCAATATTTGCGTATTCGCCCAGCAGGCCTCGGAATTCCTTTTCTAGGCCCTGCGCCAGGGTCAATTCAACCTTCTGAATCTCCTGGAGTACATCCAACAGTTTTCGCTCTTCTACGCCCCGACGGTCTAGAACCGAGTGTTCCGAATCGAGCAACCGCATAGCAATCGCCACCATGCATTCCCGATCGCGTTCACCTAGGGATTGTCCTTTTTCACGCATCCATTCCAAAGCTTGAGGAATCCCGGTTCCTTCGGCTTGCCAATCGGTCCGAACGCATTCATGAAGGGCTGATTCTAGACCTTCCTTGTCATCTACCATTTCGGTTCCAAAGGGAATCCCCGTCTCAAAGGGCCAGGACTGCAGCAAGCGCAAACAAACTCCGTGAATGGTTCCGATGAGCGCTTCGTGGAGATTGTTCAGACAATCCGAGAGATGAGTGATGAGGGGAGAGTCCTCTCCTGCGCCCATTTCTTGGGCGAGGTATGCGAGGCGTTCCTCGATCCCGGTGCGGATGCGGCTTTTGAGTTCCCCGGCCGCTTTTTCCGTAAAGGTGACCAGAAGCACTTGGCGAATATGGATAAACCGGTCGCCCCGGCGCTGTTCCAAAATGCGCAGCACCAACTTTTCGATGGTGTAGGTTTTCCCTGTCCCTGCATGGGCTTCAATGGCCCCATGGCAATCCAGGGAAATTTCGTCCGGGTTATTCAAAATGTGCAATTCAGCCATGGATGATTCCCTCCAGCATTGGGGAAAAACGTTGTTGCGCCAAGCGCAAGAGCTCTTGGGGGTCGTGGGGTACTTTGGCATCCACTAGACTGAATGCCGACAAATAGCAACTATAACTGGAATGATCCTTCGTAAGCTCCTCTTCCAAAGCGTCTGAGGACAGGCGCCCCCATTGGATGCCACTTTCTGATTTTCCGGGTTTGGTGATTTTTTGTACCGCCTTGAGAGGCAAGTGCTCCGCATTTCCACCGCACACCACATCATTCAGGAGGTCATGCAGCCATTGTTGCACACGAGTCCAGCCCGCAATATTTTCATCCCAACCTTGGAGATCACACAAATCCACACTGCAATCCTCTCGATTCAGGAGAACAAGCGAGACCTTGAAGCGACTGGTCGCCTGTAGCTGTTGCAACACTCCCGCTAGCCAAAGGGCGGGGGTTTCTTTGGCCTTCCCTTGCTTGGAAAAACTCACTATGCCGACCTTCCCCTCGCCTTGGCGTGGAACCAGCGCCACACCATGCCGGGCCATAATTTCTACCGTAGGCCCATTGGAAAGCGTCACCGAAAAGCTGGATTCACAGCCTTCAATGCCTAGGGAAAAATTTGTAGCCAACACCACGCGGTGATCGGCAAATTCGCCCACCAGACCGCAAGTCGCTTCTGCGACCTTGCCTGCCCACGCCCGCAAGGCTTCCAATTCTAAGGCAGCCAGCTGAGCTTCGGGCCCGTTTCCGACTAGAGTTTGTGTGTTATACTGAGCGCGAGCAGCTTCCTGCGCCCATTCCTGAATTTCGTCTAGGCCTGGAGGTTCGGACCCCGCCTCTGCAGGAAATACCTTTTGCAACACCTCAATCCAAACCCCTTTGTGAAGACTGGCCAGGGAGCGAGAGTCGGTCTGCAAAGGCTCATCCGATGCCTGCAGGGTTTGAGGAGTTTCGTCATCTTTAATGTTCAGCACATGTCGCAAATGGTATTCCAGGGGATTCTCAAAGAATTTGCCCAAATTGTATAGGGACACCCGGACCGGTACCAAAGGGTCTTTTGGACCCCTCGAAACGGATGCCGCAGGCTGATAGCGCAAGGAGTAGCGGGGCCCGTTTTGCAGAGCGCGCAATTTGGCGGTTTCCTCATTCCAGGTGTCGTGCTCGGATTCGTAGGCGACCCAAGGGACCACTTGACGGATATTCTCTACCCCTTGACTCAAGAGCCACGCCTCCAGCTCGAGGACCATGCTTGAAGGCTGGAGCAGCTCTTCCTTTTGCATGTTGCGGGCACGGTAAGAGAGGACCAGAATATTTTGCGCCGCATGGATGAGCTCCAGGAAGCTGAAACGATTTTCACGCACGGGATCCGAGTCTCCTAAAATGCGTTGTTGCGCAATCAGGTCAAATGGCGTAACGCGGTTCATGCCAGGAAAGGCGGCGGCATCCAAGCCGAGAACAAAGACCGCTGCATGGGGAAGGACCATGCCCTGGCGCAAGGGGGCAAAGGTGACTCCGCCCGTCCATGCTTTGGAACTCGAAGGCAATTCATCGGGGAGGCATGCCTTGACAAGGCCCAGGAGCTCGTCTTTTCCCAAGTCTGTTCTTGCACACAAAGTCTCTTGCAAGGCAATCGTCCCCAATGCGTCCAAAAATTCTTTTTTGATGCGAGCCTCACCGGCCCTTTTTTCGCCTAGGGTCGCAGGGAACTCCCGAAACCACAGCTCGCTGAGCTCTGAAATTTTTTGGACGGTCAGGGAGACTCCGGCTTCCAAATCCAAACTACATTCCAGATGAAGCCTCTCCATTATGGCACAGAAGCGAGCCAGCAACGATGCTTCGGAACTATCGTAGTCCCGGTAGACCGGAAGGGGGCTTCCGTATCCGAGCTCCACCGAGCCGGAGGCCAAATTCCCCACCAGGAGCCGTGCCATCCCCAGACTAAAGGTATGCGCCTCGCTGGCGTAGGTGGGCGCATCTCCCATGCGCTCCCGATGCTCTTTGTCATAGCCACGGAATATGCCGAGCTCTGCGGCCCAATGCTCCCAAATGGTGACATCCTCTGGGGTGAACCCCTGGGTCGCCTGCACAATGGGGTTGCGCAGAACTGTAAACACATTGGCGCGGTCAAAACCACCGGCCACCAAGGCCAGCATGGCCTGCATGCCCTGGGCAAAAAGACTGTCGCTGCCAGGCACCCCGAGCACCGCAAATGGTATATGGCGGGGATCCCATGGCATATAGGCCCCAAACACGCGCTGAATGGAAGAAAGGTATGCCCCGGGATCGGTCAGGTACACCACGATCTCTTCGAGGCGCTTGACCCTGCCATTACTGACAATAGTCAGAATTTGACTCCGAAGCTCCTCCACCTCGCGGGTACGATCCGGCGTTTCGAGAATTTGCAGGCTATAATCGCCCACCCATGAAGAACCACTGGCGCTGGGCTCCAGGGCACTTTGCCTGCGCAGCAAGGAAAGCTGGACGGCCTCCAGCAAGGTAGCAGGGGGTTGTTCCTGTTCCGCCCGCGTGGGACTGTGATACTCGAAATTCCACTGGGATGCCGGACACCAGAGGTAAATATTTTCTTTACCCGTATGCCCCCAGAGCTGCAAAAGAGGGTGCTCGCTGGGCTGGGTGACAATCTCATTCAGCTCGCTTTTTTGATAGTCTTCGGGCCTGCGCGAAGAAATCGCCGCATTGCGGGAGGCGCTGTTCCAGGAACGCTGGGGGGTGCGACTACGCCAGGTGTCCACATCTTCCCAAAACTCCGCACAGGGATTGGTCAAAAACACCCGCAAATCCACACCGGGCATCTGGGAAATTTCAATCAGGATATTGCGATGGAAGTGGCTGATCTTGGCCAGCTGGAACATGAATACCGACCCGGCAGAAACCTTCCAGGGACTCCCGTCCGCACAACCCTTTTCGCGCCGCAAGCGATGCAAATGGGGCAAGGAGATCAGGCGATTGCCCTGAATGGGCTGGCACAAAAACTCCTGAGCCCTGTTGTAGAGGGCCATTTGCCAGGCTTCATTGGCGAGCCCATCGGTAAAGAAACTTTGGCCCTGCGCCCACTTGGCGTCGATGCCGGGAAGCCGCCACCCTTTGCCCTCGTGGTTGCCCACACTGGGCCGGTTGAACTCGTACTCCTGGAACATGCGAGCTAACCGGGACGCCAGCTGCACGCGCCGCAGGGGATCCACCAGGCCCTCTGGACCCACCAAATACTGCCGCACGGGAGCGAAGACAGGCTCGGCACAGGTTTGCGCATTCAGCAGGGAATCCAGCACCTGGGAGAAGGTGTTGACATCAAGCCGTTGCATATCGGAATCGGGCTGCAAAGCCTCCCACAGGTAGCGCTCGAGAGTCGTGGTATCCAGAGAAAGAACGCTCCCGAAACCCGTCGTGGGCTGGTCTGCCAGACGCAGACGCAACCAGCGACCCAAGGCCGGATTGGGGACCATCAAGGTGGGTGGCTCAAAGGGGTCGGTCCAAACCGTGCGCAACGAAGTGAGCAAATGCTCCAGCAACAAATTGGCGGACGGCGCAAATTGCAAATGGATCGGCATGAAGGAACCTCCGGATTGGTGGGCTGCACCCAGGGGGACAGAAAAACACTATTTGAATATAGAACAAGATAAATGACATTTTTTGTCATTCGAACAGGAAAAACGGAGGGCATGGCAGTTGGCCTATTTGTCATGGCCGGTACAGCCATCGCCACACCATCCCCGAGTCTGTTCAAATTCATGTGGCACGCACCGGTGATGCTCCACACAGTGGATAGTGCTCGACTTGATATGCCTGTTCCGCTTCAGCGGTTACAGGCACATATCCACTGTGTGGATGATATGCCTGTTCCGCTTCAGCGGTTACAGGCACATATCCACTGTGTGGAAATTGGCGAAGCCAAAAGTGGCCAAGCTTTGCATAGCTGCCAGTAACCGTAACTGGCAGCACATCGGCCGTGCCGGGCATGACAAGGGGGCGGGGCATGAAATAGTCCGGCCGTTTCCCCAGACCCTCGCCTACGCGAGGGTGACAAATACCCTCCTCTCTAGATTGACAACCACCCCCTACCTCCGATCCTCTACCTATGAATGTATCCGAGACACAAAAACTGCTCACCCTCGCCTGGGGCACCCGCAAGTCCGTGATGCTGCGCGGCAACCATGGAATCGGAAAGTCGGCAGTGGTCAAAGCCTTCCAGGAGGGCCAAAACGCGACCGACCCCGAGCCCTGGGGGTTTGTGGACATTCGCCTCTCCCAACAGGATGTAGGTGATTTACGCGGTATCCCCTTCCGCGTCAATGGCTCCACTTTTTTTGCCCCGCCCCTATGGCTTCCCATTAGTCCCGAGTACCAGGTACAGCTGGACCGCTGGATGAAGGTCGCGGGTGAATCCTATACCCCCTTTCAGACCCACACCCGGGGGATCATTTTTCTGGATGAATTCAACCGGGCTACCCGCGAGGTGTTGCAATGTGCCTTTGAGCTGGTGCTGGACCGGCGCCTGGGGGGCGTGCCCATTCCCGAGGGCTGGCTGGTGGTGGCCGCCATCAATGGCGACGAAGATATCTACGAAGTTGCCCGCCTGGATGCCGCTTTGTTGAATCGCTTTATCCTGATTGATTTTAGGCCTACAGCCGAGGACTGGCTTGCCTGGGCCAAGATCCGCGTGGATCAGGGAATTTTGCACACCTCCGTGTACCAATACCTCCAGCGAATGCCCCACAAAATGGACCCCAGCCGTGGGGATCTGATCAAGGCGGCCCAAGACAGCGCGGCTCTTTTTACCCGGCGCTCATGGACAACCCTAGGTGAAATTCTTGCGGAAGCCGAGAGGCAAGGTCAGAATATTTGTGAGATGGTCACCGCCGAAGAAGAAGCCTTTGCGGTGGAGTTGTTTTCAGGAGTCTTGGGACCCTTGCAAGCCCTGGCATTTTTAACGTTTATTAAAACCGACTTCAAGGTTTTGAACCCCAGGGAAGTGTTGCACCATTGGAACAAGGAAATCGAAGGCCTTGTCACCCAGCTCAGCAAGTCCGACCGGCCCCTGGACCTGCTTGGCCTCAACCAGGGGATTCTGGAAGAGCTCAAAAAGATCTTAGGCACCCTGGGAACGGTACAAATCACCAGCATGACCCACTATGTGTACACGGTCCCAAACGAAGTGGCGATGGATATTTTTACGCGCTGGGTGAAACAAAACAGCCCGCAGGTGAAGCACATCTACGACACCGAATCCGAAAGGCCCCATCTCAAATCGTTCAAAAGCCGCATCGCTGAAATTTCCCAAAGAACGGGTACGGCATGAACCAACCTACCCGGGCAGAATTCGCGCAACAGGCATCCACCATGGATGCCGAAGCCAATGCTTTGATCGCCCAAGCCGAACAACGCATGAATTGGGTGATCAATTTTTGCGCCATTACGGACCGCTTCTTTTTTGAAATTCTGGGGCGCATGGTGCGGCTTCCAAGCCTGAAGGTCGAAACGATGGCGGTCGGGGCCCGGGGGGTGCAAATCTATCTTTACTATAATCCACTCTTTGTGTCCACTTTAAAGGAAACAGAATTGCGCTGGGTGCTGACTCACGAAATGGCCCATGTAGTCCTCCAGCACATCACCCTGCGTAGTCCTAGCGACACCAAAGACGCACATTTATATAACTGGGCCGCAGACCTTGCGGTGAATAGCTTGTTCCGGGAATCCGCCGACTACCAATACCCTCGGGTCGATGGCGCGGTCGTGGTTCTTCTTCCCAAACAGTTTGGCTACCCCGAGCGACTTTCCATGGAAGAATACATCCAAATGACTCATGATGACATCCGTAATCACCGAGCCCCCAATCGCTGGTTAGAAGAGGAAAGCCAGGAGAGGCAATTTGACTGTCATGATTTTTGGGATGCAAACCCAATCGTACAAACCCAGATTCGTGAATGGGTCGGCACCTTGAAGGGAACCGCTGGATGGAACCGCCTCACCAAGGATCAGCAGAGAGCCATTTCGGGTGCACAGGATTCTGAAGTTGCCTGGAATAAAATTCTGCGCCATTACTACGGCCTCATTTCTGGAAAAACCAAAGTGAGTACATACAAACGACCAGGCCGGCGCGTGGGCTACCCCTGGTGCGGAAAAAAATCCGAAGGCATCGACCGGAAGCTGGTGGCCATTGATACCAGCGGCTCCATCGATGGGGACGAGCTTGCAAAATTCCTCGCAGAGACCAATGCCCTGGCGAAGGTTCAGCCCGTTGATGTCATTACCTGGTCCTGTGGAAACACCATGATTAAGCCCAAACCCTGGAACCCTCGCATGCGCGATTATCACTTTATGGGCGGAGGAGGGACGGATCCACAACCCACGATGAACATGGCCCAGGCCATGCATTACAAGGAGGTGATCATGCTGACCGATGGTGGATTTTCCACACCGGTCATCCCCGTAGGCGTGAATTTTCTCTGGGTCATCACCCCCAATGGCACAACATCTAACCTCCCCGAAAACCAACGCATCGTGCAAATGAAGGAGATGAAATGAGCAATCCCTTTTATGACCTGGGAAAATTTATCCATCATAGCCTAGATTCCTGGGGTGATTTTTTCGACGGCAATTCCAAAAATCCGCCACCCCCTCAAAACGGACCATGGCCCGTGCATGCCGTTGATCCGAGTGTACTTCGCCTCCACCGAAATCTGCTCGACATCCTCCACAAAAGGAAGTACCGGCGACTGCGCAGGTATTTGTCGCAAAAACACTACGCAGGCAAATTGAAAAACGATCCAAATTTTGATGCCTTCATCGCCCAAATTGAGGCTGTCCTTGAGCTACGCAAAATCACGGATCCCTGGGAAGTATTGGGCGATTCACTCTTGACCTTGGATTCCCAACAAATCCCGACCGCACTGGTCTGCCCGGCGGAAGATCTTCCTCTCTACCTGGCAGGCACATTCATTGACTCACACCTGGCCCAGTTCAGGCTGCTCATTGAAAAGGAGCGTGCAGAACGAAAAAGACTAAATTCAACCAGATGAATCTACCATCACATGAATGGATTATCTTCCTATTACAGGAGTAATCCCAAAGGAGAATTTGTATGAGATTCTATTTAAGAGTAATCAATCCAGTTGTCGCCTTGATGGCGTTCGGCCTTTGTACCTGGGCAGCCATTTATGGAGACGACAAACTCCAAATTTTTGGCCTTGTCGGGGGGGCTTTTGGAAGCTACTTCTTTGCCAAAGGAATATTTACCGGGGGTGCCCTGTTCCTCCTGGGCAAGTTGCTCGAGGCCACGCTGGAGAAAGGAGCCAAGGACGCAAACCCCATGTCCTTACGAGCAGAGCGGGCGCTTTCCCTTTCCTTTATCTGTGCAACAATTGGAATATTTGCCGGGCTATTCTTTTGGTCGAAGCCCGTCGAGCCTGTCGACCCCCCCAAGACCTACGAAGTACAAAATCCAGTCAGCCTGAAGATTACGGAATCCCATTTGGTAAAAGAAACGGATCGAGTGAATGTTGCCATTACCCTGGTGAATGAGGATAGCTCGGCGTGGGATAAAGTGGCCGTGACCGCCACTCTGTACCTTGGGGGTCAATATTCCGGGGAAAGCACGTTCACTTATGACAGCCTACAATCAGGACAAACCGACCAGGCCCTGATTGAATTCAGCAGTATTGCCTGGGCAAATGTAAAGGATTCCATTGCCTACAAGTTTTTTATCGAGGGAAATCCTAGGCATAAATTGAAGTAGGGGGCAGGCCAGGTAGTTGCCAGCGCATTATCCCCAAAATAAGCTACCTTATCCTTAAAGAGGGTAACAAAGAGGGTAATAACAATGCTGACACTCAAGCGGCTTAGTCGAACTAATCTGGACATCCCTGGCGGAACAAGCTGGTATTTAGCCGATCTTAGTGAATTCAAGGGCAAGCAGGCACTATTCACTCATCAAGCTCCGCAACGCCTCAAAGCGCTACGCGAATCTGCGTTGATCGAAAGCGCGGTTTCAAGCAACCGAATTGAAGGCGTAACCCTGGACAAGGATCGAACCAAGGCGGTGCTGCAGGGAGCAAAGCCCTTGTTCCGTGACCGGGACGAAGAGGAGGTCCGTGGTTACCGGGAAGCGCTTAGCTTGCTCCACGGAATTACCAAGGCAAGCGCCATTAACGAGTCCCGCATATTGAAGCTTCACCGTATGGTGCGTGGAAAAATCTGGGATGCCGGAAAATACAAGGACAAGGATGGCGACATCATCGAAACCTATAGCGATGGGCGTTCACGAGTCCGGTTCAAGACTGTTTCTGCTAAAGCGACTCCGAAGGCCATGAAAGAACTGATCGAGAGTTGGATTGACTGCAACAAAGACAGAAGCATACACCCGCTAATCGCCATGGCCGCCTTCAACTTGGATTTTCTGTGTATTCACCCGTTCCGGGATGGCAATGGCCGTGTATCCAGGCTCATTCTACTCGCCCAATGTTACGAGCTCGGCTTTGAGGTAGGCCGCTACATCAGCATAGAACGGTTGATTGAGCAAAACAAGGTGCGCTATTATGAAACCCTTGAAGACTGCTCACAAGGTTGGCATGAGGGGAAAAACAATCCTTGGCCCTATATAAATTTCATTCTGAATATGTTAAAGCAAGCATATCTGGAATTTGAAAGTCGCGTTGGTAATTTAGATGTCCCCCGGGGCAGCAAGACGGAAATGGTCCTGGCCGCGATTGCGCGAATGCAAAACGAATTTACCCTGGTACAGCTTGAACAGGCATGCACCGGTGTGAGCCGTGACATGATTCGGAAAGTGCTTGCGGATCAAAAAGAAAAGTCCGTTGCAAGCATTGGCAGGGGACCTGCGGCACTTTGGAGGAAGCTGGGGTAACGCCCTAACGACGAAGATCCTCATGGCCCCTTAATCCCCGCCCCGCCCAATTCCAGCACTCCATACAAACGGTGTGCTCCAATTGCTTCTCTTTTTCATCCGGCAATTCGGGGTAAAAGTCGATTCCGGTCAAATGCTCCACACTGTCGATTGACACCGCAAAGTTTTGCAGGGACTCCTTGGAACCCTCATTACGCATCACAAATCCGATGGCCCTAGGGCTTGGTCCAGCGGTATCCAAAAGAACCTTGTAATAGAGGTTGGGCACCGACACTTGGCTGGGGCCTATGGTTGGTAAATTCTCTTCAAGCACGGGTCCCGTGACTACAAAGAGAACCTGGTATTCCTTGGCCCACCGTCGCACTTGGGCTTCGAGCTTGCTCCAGAGTCCCCGATTGAAACTGGGATTTTGCGGGCTCATATTGCTGAAATAGAACGACTCCTGCATGGATTGCTCCGACCAGCCCATGTCGGCAGCCGGCGCCAAATGCCCACGGTCGTAGCCCGAACGGGCATAGTCCTCCTGGATTGCGGAGCCGGTATGGACTTTAGGATCGGGAATAAAATCATCGGAGCGTTCGAATAACTTCTTCGTTTCTTCTTGCGTCAATGCGTATGCCACCCATGCAGCCTGCTCATGCTTTTCGTTGTATTGGAACGTGTAGCCCAAGTGGCGGACGATGGTGTCGGTGGAATGCAGTGCGGGGATCTCCATTTCACCCAGCTGAGCCAATGCGCCACCCGGGAATAGCAGGAAAAGTGCGGCAGCAAATGTGGCAAGTTGGATCAATCGATATTTAAAATCATTATTCATACATCCACCCATCTAGGATAGAAGGAATATACATTCTGTTTGCTTGACATGTCATGGCCGGAACGGCCATCACAGAATCATGCCGAATGGTGCGGTGATATGAGCCTGCCCCCGGAACAGGGGGTGCCGGGCATGACAAGACTGCCGGGCATGACAAAAATATCGGATTGATTTCTGCCCCGGCTACGCGGGGGTAACCGGGGGCTACGCCTCGGCCCATACCCATAGGACCTGGGGGATGTCCTGAATGTACTTGTGCAAATTTGGGCACAGCCAGGCCTTGATCCCGAGCTGGGTGCACCAGTAGTAGTGGCTTGTCCCCAATAGTGGATGGTGGATGGCGTTCATGTGCGTGAGCTCCAGATCGTCGCGGGATCCGACTCCGAAGGCTTCGCGCATGTTCAAGCTCATTTTTTGTTCTTTTTTGCCTAGGCGCGCAAAGAGGTGGTCTAGCACCAGATCCATGCCGGCAACAAAGGGCTCATCCCAAATTTCATGTTCGGGATCGTCGAAGACCCAACGCCCACGGGCATCTTTCTGGACTTCTAGTGTCAGGATTTGAAACTTTTCCAAGGTCTTGGACATACTATGCTCCTGGTTATGAATGGGTTGGGCGGGGATCTAGGACAACATTCTGGACTAAGCTCGTTCACGCCATTTGTTTCATGGCGACTACGCGACCTTTGCTTAGATGTTGGATTTCTCCTCCGGGCGTGATGACCCAAAGCACTTGAAGGCGTGGTGGGTTTTTGGGTTTTGAAAATTCGCCATCGGTGAGCATGATTACTTCTTTGTAATGGTTTTTTGCAGCAAAATCAAGAACCGGCTGAGGGTTGGTTCCACCACGGCCTCTAAAATCAAACTTGCTGGGGCGCTTGTTCCAAGGAATGACTTTGGTTATAGTGAGCCCCGCATCCCAGGTGATCACATCCACGGGCTGGACTTGGGCGAGCGCATTGGTCTCGGCCAAAAATTTGTCTAGGTCTTTTTCGATGATGGATCCACTGGTGTCAATAGCTACCAATTTTCGGTCCACACCTTCAAAGCGCTTGCCCGCCCAGGGGTACCACATGCGCCGGCTCGGGCGCTTGAAGGTGGACACCTTTGTTTTAGACATCATCAATCCATAATAATGGCGCAAAATTTTGTTCCAGGGCACCTCGCTCTTTTGCGCCTGCAAAATTGTTTGCACAGCATCCGCACCTAAGTTCCCCCAGGAGCTTTTGGACTGGATTCCTTGTACCCACTGGCGAACCTGCTCCGAAACTGCTGAATTGGTGCCCCAGCCGACATGCCAATCGAGCTGCGGATCATTGCCACTTTCTGCATAGTCATCCATATCGACTTTGCCACTGGCAATATCGATCCGGAGTAGCTGCTCATATTCTTCCATGGAGCGCTTTTCGGGGTATCCAAAATTGCTCGGCAACAAAACCCATGGCTCCCCTGCCATAGTCAATATCTTCCCGGACTTTTTGCTAACTGCGGTCTCCTTTGCCTTGGGATAGGCCGTGCCTGCGTACTGCTGAAATAGGCTGTTGATCGCGAGATCGGCTGCCCAATTGGTAATTTTTCTTTCCTTCTTGTCGGTGGGCAAACGGTGGGTGATGTGATGCAAAACCACATGGGCGACTTCATGGGTCAAAACCCAGCGCAACTCCTCATCCGAAAGCGCTTTTACAAATATTGGATTATAGACCAATTGAATCTGGATTCCAACACACCCTACGGCCACCGTATCGATCTGCAGAGTAGGGTTGCGGACCATGCGACCCAGGATTTCAAAATTATAGCGATCGGTCATCGCCATAAACGAGATCACCCAATCAAAGCGTTTGTTGGCAAGGGTAACCGCATCGCGGAACTCTTGGCCCATCTGTTCCAATGCCTTGGTCCATTCCTCCAGGGCAGGCAGTTCATTGCTCTCGTTTTTCTCCAACATGGGCACCCCTATGCCAGCGCTTTGCGCTTGGCCGCGACTTCGTAGATTCGCATCTTAAACGGTTGGATGGGTTTGCCGGTGGTGGCATCCATGCGGGATTTTCCATTCTGGTCCAGGGCATGCATCTCGTAAATGCAATCCACCTGTGACTTGTTCTTTTTGCACCAGATGGTAAAAAAATCCATGGCGACTTCGTTGGGAATGGTAAGCACATAGGCGAGGATATTTTCTTGCACCTTGCGGGACAAATCCACCTGACGCTTGACGATTTCTTCCACCACGACCTGGTTGAGCCCAAGCAAATCCATGGGCCGCTGGGATGCGCACATTTGTTTAAGTTGGGACTCCACTTCAAGACCCCAATTATCCACAATGTCGGAAGGTTTGAGGACCTTGAAATCGGTTTTGATGAATGACAGGAAGGAAATGGCCTGGGTGGTTCCCAAATAACTGGCAAATACTTCAGTTACCCAGCGCTCCCGACCCGGCGTGGATATATCCACCAGGTCGTTCCCCTGGCGGCAGGCCTCCGCCATGACTTCGCTCAAGGAGGTCCAAGATCGGCGCGTGAACAGAGGGACACCGTCTTCTGCGGCACGGATGATATCTTCTTTTTGAGGATCCAGCTTGTGCTCCATGCGACGCAAATACTGGTACACCGCGGAATGCATGATCCCCTTTTCGACGCGGGGCTTGGCCCACTTGAACCAGTCGTCCGAGCTCGGGGTAAAGTCGATCAGGGAAAACCGATTGAGAAGCGCGGCATCGAGCCTGGAGACTTCATAGATGTCCTGGTCATCATTGATGGCGGCGACCACAAGCCAGCCGTCCGGAATGGGAACGCCACCTAGGCGGCGGTCCAGAACCAATTCAAAGGCACATTGCAACACCTCGCGGGTCGCTCGGTTGAATTCGTCCAGAAATAGAATCCCTTTGGCATGGCTATTGAAGGGCTTGTATGTCTCGCCCGCCAGCTCCATCCATTTGGAGAGCTGCTTCTGGTAATCCTCATGAATGGGAAGCCAAAGGGGGGGCGCAAAAAAGGTGGAACCATTGATGCGGAAAGGGATGCCACGCAAATCACCGACATCCTGCTGGCTCAAGCGAATATCAACAATGCCCCATTCCTCCTGGGTCATGGTCTGCATGTGGCTATGGAATGCCTGCACAACCGCGGATTTTCCAATTCCATGGTTGCCTCGGATCATCACCGATTTACGGGTTCCCCAGGCCAGGTTCAGGTAATCGCGGGTTTCAATGACATTCATAGGTTCTCCTTTTCTATTCCTAGGGAGTATCGGAATAGGGAGGGTGAATGTCAATCAGTGGGCGCCTTGGGCCACCCCTCGAATCACATTAGGCAATCGCTCCAAAAAGCCGGAATCCTTGACAAGATAGTCACTGGCTCCAAGATTCATCATTTCGGTAGCGACACGCTCATCACAATATCCCGTAGAAACAATAAACGCAGGCACAGGCAGGCCCCTATCCTTTAAGTCGGAAATAAATTCATTGGCATTCATGTCGGGCAGGCGGTAATCCAAAAGCACCATTTTTGGAAAGTTCCCAGAGAGCCACTGCAGGGCCTCGGCTCCGGAATAGACATTGATCGCTTTGAACCCGCATTTTTGGACAATGCGCTTGATCAACTCGGCAAGACCTTCATCATCTTCGATAATTAGAACTGTCATAAGCAGCGCCTCGAATTTCGAACGACTTATATCTTCACAACCTGAATGAAAAGCCCGAGACGTTTTAGGGTTTCGGCAAATTTATGGAAATCGACGGGCTTGGTGATGTACATGTTGCACCCCAGTTTATAGCACTCGTCCACTTCGCGGGGGTCGTCCGTGGTGGTCAGCATCATCACAGGAGTTTCTTTCAGCTCCTCGCTGCCCTTGATGCGCCGCAGGACTTCGATGCCATCCATTTTTGGCATGTTAATGTCGAGCAGGAGCAGGTAGCATTTCCCAAGACGGATTGCTTCCTTTCCACCATGTTTCTCCAAAAATTCCCAGACTTCCTCTCCGTGGGAAAACCGGACAAAGGGATTACAAATTCCTGACTTCCGGAGTCCATCTTGGATCAAATCGGCATGGCCATCGTTGTCTTCTGCAATCAGGATGGTCAACTCTTTGTATTCTGACATTTTAACCTCTACTATTCTTTTGAATCAAGAGAACGGGTGTCTAATTGATAACATAGTTTTAAATCGAGCCGTGAGGCCTTTTAATTATGGTTTCACAAGGAGAACCGCGGGAGCTCCACATGGAACTGACTTCCTTCACCAGGCACAGATTCGGTCCAAACCCGACCCCGATGCCTGTCAGCGATTTTTTTGATGATGCTGAGTCCCAAGCCCTCTCCTGACTCCAATGATACGTTGTCTACTTGAAAGAATACATTCCAAATCTTTTCAATGTGCCGCTTTTCTATTCCTATTCCATTGTCCTGAATGCAATAGTGAACATTGTTGCCGACAACCTTTCCAGAAATCCCTATTTTCAAGAGTCTTTGCTTGTCTCGGAATTTGATCGCATTGCCAATCAAATTGGAAAATAGCTGGTTCAATAACTTTTCGTCTCCAAAACAATTTGGAATATCTGATGTAAGAATCTGAGCGGACACCTCCGAGATTTGGAAGGTCTGGGCCGCAAGGATGGACATAAAGAGCTGGTTCATGTTCACAGGGCCCAGGCTCATTTCTGTGCGACCGGTTCTGGAAATTTCCAACAAACCGGTGATCAGGGAATCCATTTTAGCAACACTGGATGTGATATAGTGGAGCGACCCTGGAATTCCACCGTAAAGAATGGTTTCAACGCTCATTTTTGTGTCGGGATCCAGGTTGCTCTTCGCAAAAATTTCAGAAAGTTCAAGGGTTTGGCTTTTAAGGCGCTGACTGAATCCTTGAACATTCACCAAGGGAGACCTGAGATCATGGGATGCCACATACAGGAAGTTTTCTAGCTCCTTGTTCTTGGTGGCAAGGGCCATTTGGGCCCGTTGAATGCTCGTTGTGTCGGAAGTGATGGTTGCAAAAATGTCCTTTGTTACTGTTCAGGTCTAATATACCAAAAATTTCTGCGAAATAGTTGTTGCAATATATTCGGTCTTTTTCTATGTTTTCCGATAGCATAAATATAGTATCGGTCCGTATTATTCATGGAGAACGAAATGGCGAAAAAGAAGATTGACATCGAGACCACATTGCTTGCCCAGATCGAAACGCTCAAGACCGAGTTGGCTCGTCTTGGCGAAATCAGGTCGGGAGTGCTTTCGGAACAGTACAACGTCTGTGGCAAGAAAGGCTGTCGCTGCAAGGACAAGGAGAATCCGCGCAAGCACGGTCCGTATTTCCAGCTGAGCTACACGTGGAACGGGCGCGGGACCAGCGAGTTCGTGAAGGCCCCGAACCTCGATGCCGTGCGTCAGCAGATGGCGGACTATAAGCGTTTCGGCGAGATCAAGGACGAGTGGACCGGTGCCAGCATTGAGCTTGCGCGTTTACGGCGCGAGCGCATCAAGGC
>CAIRAY010000026.1 GCA_903876665.1 uncultured Fibrobacterota bacterium
CGGCCGATGTGCTGCCAGTTACGGTTACTGGCAGCTATGCAAAGCTTGGCCACTTCAACCTTTGGTTGTTTCCACACAGTGGATATGTGCCGGTAATCGCCGAGGCGAAACCGGCATATCAAGTGGAGCACTATCCACTGTGTGGACCATCACCGTTGCAGGGTGAAGGCATTGGCAGGCGCGGTGCGACGATCCTCGTCTGCGCGAGGATGACATTGTATTTGGGGATTACATTCTGAGCGCAAAACGACAACCGCAAAACACCCAAACTGAACCCCATCCCAAGACTTCCCGTTTTTTCTAATTTCTCCCCATGAAACCTGTCATTCTCATCGCAATTACAGCACTTGGCCTCTGGTTCAACTGGCGCCACATGAAAAAGGCGCTCCAGCAGATTTCCGAAAAGAACGCCAAAGAGCCTTCGGCCTTCAAAAGGTTTTTCAACTACCCCATGACCGTTGCCTGGTACGGCTATCTGTTCGCCTTCTTCGTGGGCCTGACTGCGAATAATTTGATATTCAAGTAAAAGGTGCGCGGGACAAGCATGGCCAGTGGAAAGTAAACAGCCTGCATCTCTGCACGACACCTTAGTGGAAAATGGAAAGTGAACAGCCAGATTCTCTGCGCGACACCCTAGTGGAAAACGGAAAATTGCGGGCGAATTTCCCTGAAAGAGAATACATTTCGCAACTTTCCACTTAATAGTGACCGTTCCGCCCAGGCGGAATACGGGAACTTATACACCCCTGTGTATTCCACTAGCCAACCGTTCCGCAACCCGTGCTGTTAACTCTCCACCTTCCCCTTCTCCTCCCTCTTCGCCTGGTCCCAAAAAAGATCCATCTGCGCGAGGGTCATGGTCTTCATGACTTCGCCGCCACCGGACAGGGTTTCGACGCGACGGAAGCGGCGGTCGAATTTTTGGTTGGCGCGAATCATGGCAAGCTCGGCCTCTACTCCCGCGTGACGCGCCAGGTTTACCAGGGCAAAAAGCAGGTCACCGAATTCATCTTCGAATTTGACCTTGTCGCCCGCGCGGATTTCCACTTCGAGCTCCAAAATTTCCTCGCGGATTTTATCTAGCACATCCTTGACATCGGTCCAGTCAAATCCGACCTTGGCTGCCTTAGCCTGTAGCTCCTGCGCCCGGGCCAGGGAGGGCAGGGAGCGGGAGACCTTGTCGAGAACCGAAGAGGCCTTGGGTTGATTCGCCCGTTCTTCTGCCTTGATTTTGTCCCACAGGACCATCACCTGTTCAGGGGTATCCGCAGTGGCATTTAAAAAAACATGTGGGTGACGGCGTACTAACTTGGTCGCAATTCCGTCTATTACATCAGCGGAAGTGAAATGCCCGTTTTCCGTGGCAATCTGGGCATGGAACACCACCTGCAGAAGAACATCGCCGAGCTCTTCGCAGACATGGGGTTTATTGCCGGATTGCACCGCCTCAATGACCTCCGTCGATTCTTCGATCAGGTATTTGAGAAGGGTTTCATGCGTCTGCTCACGGTCCCAAGGGCAACCCTCGGGAGCGCGCAGGCGAGCCATTATTTGCACAAGATCATCAAAGGAATATGCCATGACCACAAAGATAGAAGAATTCCACCCCGCCCATGCCTGGATCGCCATGAGCCTCGCCCCGGGCTTTGGTAGCCATAGCTTTCGAATTTGGCTGGAGCAATCGCCAGTCCAATCCCACACATGCGACCTGCTCGCCCTGCGTCACCTCGAGCCCTGGGATCGGGCGGGAGATATTCTTGCCCAATGCACACAACACGGCATTCGGGCCATAGGCTGGGATGAGGCGGATTACCCCGCAATTTTGCGCTCGTCTTTGGCGGCACTTCCCGTCCTTTACACACAAGGTCAACTACCCTCTCAACGCTCGAAATCTATTGCAATGGTGGGCACCCGCACGCCCAGCTGGAACGGAAAAGCCTGCGCACGAGCCCTGGTCGAGGCCTTGCAAGGTCAGGAAACCAGCGTGATTTCGGGACTCGCAAACGGAATTGACCTTGCTTGCCACCGTGCCGCACTGGAATTCAAAGTCCATACGGTGGCGGTGCTCGCACAAGGTCTCGACCAAAGAATTCCGGGCGAACGGGGCGTGGTGGCTCGCAATATTTTGGAAATGGGAGGTGCACTGGTGAGCCCCTTCCCACCAGGCGTGGTGGCCTATCCCGGGCATTTTTTGGCCCGCAATGGAATCATCGCAGGGCTTAGCGTGGCTACCATCGTCGTGGAAAGCCGCTCCCAAGGTGGCGCATTGAATACGGCGGAACACTGCATGGCAGACAGTCGCCTGTTGCTGGCGGTTCCGGGCGACATCCTTCGCGACGTGGCCCAAGGCCCCAATATGTTGTGCGAATCCAAGGAGGCTCAGCCCCTATGGTTACCCTTCCAGCTTCCCCTGCTTGCAGGCCTGGATGCCGCAAAAAATCCCAATTCAGATAGCGGATCACGCAGTGAATTTGAAACTTCGTTTGCCGGAGAAACCTGTACGCTGGAAGAGATTCTCGATCGCAGCGAGTTGCCCCTCACCGACCTGTTGCAGACCTTGGGGGTCCTGGAAATGGAAGGCAAAGTGGCCATGCCCCGGCAGGGCCTCTACCAGTTTCCGAAAAGAATGCCCCAGGTCACCCTCGCAAGCGGAGCGCAGGCGAGGGTCTAGGCGCCACCTGTCCGTCACCCCCGCGCAGACGGGGGCCTGGGACAAAAGGCGTACTGGACCCTCGCCTGCGCGAGGGTGACAGTCCATCATTTTTCCATTGACGCACAAGCCCGGTCGATGCGCGCCAGAGCGTCGTCAACATCTTCCGCAGAAATATTCAGCGGAGGCAACAACCGCAATACATCGGCACCAGCCCGGTGCACCAAAAGCTTTTGGGCACGACAGGCCACCACCAAATCAGCAACCGGCTTTTTGGTGACAATACCGAGCAACAATCCATCGCCCCGCAGCTCACCCAGCCAGGAGTACTTGTCTGCCAAGGCCTGGAGGCCCGCTTGCAGCTGTGATGACCGGGCGGCTACGCCATCCAAAAATCCCGCAGCCGTGATTTCTTGAAGCACAGCTTCGCCCACTTTGCAGGCTAAGGGATTTCCGCCGAAAGTGGTTCCATGGTCACCAGGCTTCATGATCTCGGCGATTGCCTTCGTCATCAAAACCATTCCCAAAGGAAGTCCGCCACCCAGAGCCTTGGCCCATGTGGAAAGATCGGCCTGGATCCCGTACCGTTTGCAGCCTTCAAGGGATCCGCACCGGCCAAGGCCGGTTTGAATTTCGTCGGCAATGACCAAGCAGCCAAACTCGGCCTTCAGCGCATTGATGGCGGCCACGAATTCCGCAGACGCCTTCATGATCCCGCCCTCGGCAGCAATGGGCTCCAGCATGATGGCACAGGTATGAGGACCGACCACGGCCTTCAGGGCAGCCACATCGTTCCAGGGAACATGGATAAAGCCTTGGGGCATGGGCCCAAAACCCTGTTTTAAAGAATCTTGCCCAGTAGCTGCCAAAGAACCAAAAGTCCGGCCATGAAAGCTTCCCAGGAAGGTGACCATTTCGACCCGCTCGGGGCTTCCGGTCCGGTCAAAGTACTTACGCGCAAATTTTATTGCTGCCTCGTTCGCTTCCGTGCCGGAATTGCAAAAGAAGGCCTTGCCACCCTGGGTCGACAAACCGGTCAATTCCAGCATCCGCAGGGCGAGCGCGATTTGGGGAGCGTTGGGATACAGGTTCGAGAGGTGCAAGAAGGTTTTTGCTTGGGCCTCAATAGCCTGTAGGATAGCCGGATGGCAATGCCCCAAGGCATTCACCGCGATCCCGGATACAAAATCCAGGTAGCGAGTTCCGTCCTGAGTGATCAGCCATGAGCCCTGGCCTTGGACAAAATCCAAGTCGGCCTTGGCGTAGGTGTGTACGATTTGAAGAGCATCCTGCTCTACGAGAGTTTGTGTGTTAACGGATAATGGTTCCATAATTGATCTCACCGGTAATTTGTTTCATAAAATGATCTGCGTCCTTCCAACCTATGATATGGATTGATCGCAAACCCCGGGAGATGGAATCCAGGCTAGCCCGAACCTTTGGAATCATCCCACCGGAAATTACCCCATCAGAAATCAATTGCTCGACCTTGGGCTTGTCGAGAGCTGGAATCACAATCTTTTCGGCATCAAGGACACCGGCGACATCGCTGATCAATAAAAATTGGTCGGCATGTAAGGCTACAGCCAGTTCGGATGCGGCCGTATCGGCATTCACATTGAACGCGCAACCCACCCCGAAAGATATGGGAGAAACGACAGGAATCCACCCAGTCTGCAAAAGGTCCGAAACAAGACCGGTGTTGACCGAATGGATGTCGCCCACCTGCCCCAGATCCGCTTCACCCTGAAGTTTGGTCGCTTCGAATAATTTACCGTCCACGCCGGAAATGCCCACGGCTTTGGCCCCCTGTTCCAGGAGCATGCGAACTAGCTTTTTGTTGACATGGCCCGAAAGGGTCATTTCGACCATTTTCATGATTGAAGGAGTGGTAACCCGGAGCCCGTTGATAAAATTGGGCTTTTCTTGGAGCAAGGCTATATTCTCGTTGATGTCCTTGCCACCACCATGCACCACCACCATGCGGAATTCATGCACGGGAATGGAGGCTACTGCCGCCACAAAATTTTGGAGCTTTTCCTCGTCGATTGCGAGGGATCCACCGATTTTTACCACCACTGTCTGCATGGGCGCGAATGTAGAAAATCTGAATCGCTGAACGGATTTGAGAAATTTCTTATATTGCTTTGCAGATTCAAACCATTTAAAGGAGTATCACCATGGCCATTACCAAAGTCTGGCTCGACGAAACTGAGAACGAATGCACCATGTGCGGCGCTTGCGAAGCGGCCTGCGACGCAGTGTTCCAGGTCCCTGAGAAGATGATCGTCCGCGACGGCGCCGACCTTTCCCTGGAAGACGGCATCAAAGAAGCTGCTGACGCCTGCCCAGTCGGCACCATCGCAATCGAATACAACAAGTCCGGCAAGCGCGACTACCCGAACTAATCTTTCTCTTTTTCGCTTTAAACCTCTGCCAAACTCTGGCGGAGGTTTTTTCATTTTTTTGGGAATTTCCCATTCGCTTTCCTATCTTGTCTCTAGCTATTTACCTATGACAAGGAGCCAATCATGGCAGAAATCAAAGGATCCCGCACCGAATCCAATTTACTGAAAGCTTTTGCCGGCGAATCCCAGGCGCGCAACCGCTACACTTTTTTTGCCGGTGCCGCCCGCAAGGAAGGCTTGGAACAGATTGCAGCCATCTTCGAAGAAACGGCAAATCAGGAAAAAGAACACGCCAAGCGCTTTTTCAGCTTCCTCAAGGGGGGCGATTTGGAAATCACCGCAACTTTTCCCGCCGGAAAAGTCGGCACGACTTTGGAAAATTTGGAAGCCGCAGCCACAGGAGAAGAACATGAGTGGCAAATCGACTATCCTGAGTTTGCGCGCATCGCCCGGGAAGAAGGCTTTGAGCTGATCGCCAAGGTTTTTGAAGCCATCTCCGTTGCCGAAAAACAACACGGAAAGCGTTACCGCGATTTGGCCAACAACCTTAAAGACGGCAAAGTTTTCAAGCGCAATGGAAAAGTAGTTTGGCGCTGTCTCAACTGCGGATTTTTGCACGAAGCGGAGGAAGCCCCCAAAGCCTGCCCTGCCTGCGCCCATCCCCAAGCCTACTTCGAATTGCTCGGCGAAAACTGGTAACCCATTTTGCGCATCGCGGTCAATGCCTCCATCCTTGGATTAGAGCCAACTGGTGTCAACATATACACGGAGCAAGTGCTCACGCGCCTGTTCCGTTTACCAGATATCATGACTCACCAAATCGAGGTATTTACTCCGCGGGCCTTGGACCTTCCTGACTCCGTCACCCAGCACATTTTGGATGGAAATTTGGGACGTTCCACCCAGGTCAAGGGCAATGCCTTGCGTCGCTTCCTCTGGAACCAGATGCAGTTCACCCGGATCGGAAAACAATTTGACCGGATCTATTGCCCTTCCTATAACACCTCGCTTACCCTGCCCAATCAGATCATCACCATTCACGATTTGATTGCCATGCGACTACCCGCGCAGCACCCTTTGCAACACGCGTATTGCCGCTTCGCCCTTCCTGCCCAGCTGCGCCGTGCCCGCGCAATTGTTGCTATTTCGGAGTCTACTCGCCTTGAATTGACTCACTGGTTCGGAATTTCGCCCTCTGCAATTCAGGTGGTTCCCAATGGCTACGACCCGGTCCGCTTCCATCCGGCCCATTCGCCAGAAGACTCCGGGGTCATTGCCAGGCACGGTCTCGTAAATTTTGTTTTGATGGTGGGAGCGACCTTTCCTCACAAGAACATCGAGGTCGTCCTCAATGCCATCGGGACCCTGGCACCCCGCCTCGCCAACCATTCCCTTCTTCAGAACCACCCACCCCTCCAGGTCGCCATTGTCGGGGGTGAGAACGCCTACCAACGGGAGCTCCGCCAAGCGGTCTTGAATCTTGGCCTGGGCAACCAGGTGAAATTCTTGGGATATGTCCCGGACAACGACCTCCCGGCCTTGTACCGCAAGGCTCAATGCCTCGCCTACCCTAGCCTGCTCGAGGGTTTTGGATTGCCCATTTTGGATGCCATGGCAAGTGGTTGTCCAGTAATTTGTTCGAATACATCTTCGCTACCCGAAGTCGCCGGAAACGCGGCACTCCTTTGCGCCCCAACGGACACCCTCGCCTGGGCTGAATCGATTTTCCAAATTTCTACTGAGCCCCAAACCCGCGCAAAGTTTGTGGCCCAAGGCTTAGAGCGTGTCAAGCATTTTTCGTGGCAAGCCACGGCCGAGAAAATCGCCGGAATTCTTCTCAGGGACTAACACAGTCGAAAATTTTGGCCATTACAATTCATGCCCGGCTGTCTTGTCATGCCCGGAACGGGCATCACCGCACCATTCGGCAAAATTCTGTGACAATCCTAGATTGGTATATGCCTTGAAGCGACTTATTTTTTCAGTTGGTCTAACAGCTCAATGGCCTTGTAGGCCTCGTTGGATTCGCGACACTGGGGCTGGGCGGTGAGCCGTTCCAGCAATTGAATCTGCTCATCTTTTTTCCCGGCGGTTTCTGCCGTTTGAGCCAGTTTGAGCAGCACTACGCAAGTCTTCTTTCCTTGGGGGAACTGCTCCAGAATGCGCCCGAATACCAAGGCGGCTTTATCCGCCTGCTGGGTTTCGGTCAAACAAAGCCCCATCCAATAAAGGGCGTTTTCCGCAAGGTCGCCGGTCTTCGCTTTTTCGTAAGCTTGCTTGAATTCATCGTAGGCGAGTTTGTATTCACTCTTGTGAAAATCAGCCCGGGCATTGGAATACAATTTTTCCAGCTCCGAATCCGCAGAAATGTCCTCATCCACCGCAGCCTGAACCGAATCCGCCGAAGGGGCACCGGTGCTACCCGCCTCACGCTTATCAACCACAACTCGCTTGATGGGCTTGCTGCTGGCATTCACCAAAAGATCCAGGCGGTAGAGGATTTCTTCCTGCCGGCTGGAAAGATCGTCCGCCTGGCTATTTACCCGAGAGCTGAGGGTCGCCACTTCCGCGATCAATCGCTTCTGCAGGCGTGCATTCTCAATTTGCAGGCTATCGATCTCCTTGCGCATGGATTCCGTCTGCAACTTCAATTGAGCCACAACGTCCTTTTTAACGTTGTCGCCCACGGCCTTCATTTCGCGGGTTCGCACCACCGTCACGCTGGAACAGGAGTCCAACAAAACCACTAGCGTAAAAGCGGTCAGTAAAGAAAGAGAATTCAACACCCGTGTATTCATTTTTCACCTTAGGGAGAGTAGCTCATGTCATCCCCGGGATGGGGATCACCGGTGCCTGCCACATGGAACAGTACACCCGTTTTTTTACTTCTTGATCTTCACATTGAAGGCTGCACGGCGATTCTTGGCAAAAACATCTTCAGTGGCTCCGGCGGTTTTTGGCTTTTCTTCACCAAAGCTTATGCTCTTGAGACGGTCCGTAGCCACACCGTAATTGACCAGGTAATCCACCACGGATTGAGCACGCTTGCCACCCAAGGTCATGTTGTAAGCCTCGGTTCCACGCTCATCCGTGTGGCCTTCCACTTCCACCCAGAGCTTAGGCTCTTTGGCCAAAATGTCTCCGGCCTGGGAAAGCAGGTCCTTGGCCTTTTCGCTCAACACAGCCTTGTCGAATTCAAAGTAGATTTCTTCGGACATCAAGCGGTTCATCATATCTTCCAGGGCCTTGCGCTGGCCTTCGAGGCGCACATTTTCCAGCGACTCAGCCTGCAAAGCGGCATTCTTCAGGGAATCTTCCCGGGATTCACTGGCTTTGGCGGAATCCGCAGGGGTCACGACCTTCGCTGCAGGAGCCTTGTCCACCTGGACCAGCTCTTGCTTGGGCTTTTTGCTGCAAGCCATGAGCGCGAGCCCAGTCAAAGCAATCATTACGAATAATTTTTTATTCATTTGGTTTCTCCTTGTTTAATTTTGGAGCCCAAGTTTGCCAGGAATTTTCCCCACCGCTGGTAATGCGGGTGACTCCTGTTCCATCCTTGCGCATAACATAAATCTGTGAGGACCCACTGCGGGTGGAGCTGAACGCAATCAGCGTCCCATCGGGGGACCAGGACGGATGCTCATTGTTGCCAGCATTACTCGTTAATTGTAACACATCGGAACCATCCAAATCGCAGGTGTAAATATTGAAAAGGCCGTTGTCCATGGAGGCGTAAGCAATGCGGTCCCCCTGGGGCGACCAGCTCGGGCTTTCGTTGTAGCGGCCCATAAAGGTGATGCGCCGGGAATCCGAGCCATCGCGATCCATAACATAAATTTGCGGAGAGCCACCACGATCGGCGGAATAGAGGATCTCTTTTCCATTGGGTGAGAAGGCCGGACTGGTTTCGGCGGCTCTCTGAAAAGTCATGCGCTCGTATTTTCCGGTCGCGGGGATTCCACGGTAAAGATCGGACCCCCCGTTGGAGGCCACGGTGAAGAGGATTTCGTTGGAAACAGGGCTCCCGGCTGGACTAAAGGTCTGCCCAAGATTGGGAAACAAAAGGCGAACATCACCATTGGACATGGTGCGCTCGAAGATTTGGCTAGTCCCATTGCGGAAGCTTACAAAGTACAGTTTGTCAGGATCCTGGCCCCAAGCCGGCATAAAGTTGATACTTGCGTGGGAAGTCACCTGGACCGGATTGTACCCATCGTAATCGGACACCTTGATTTGTTTGTTGCCTTCGATTTTTGCGACATAAGCGATGCGAGTGGAAGCCACCCCCACGGACCCGGTAATCTGATAAATCACTTTGTCGGCAAAGTCATGAATCGCCTGGCGCACCTGGTTCGGGGCAATGCGATAGGTTTCGCCGATCACCATTTCCTGACTCTGGGTCGCGTTGAGTTTACACACAACCTCGACTTTACCATCGGAGGTGCGGTTTAGCTTTCCTGACAAATAATACGCAGCACGAGCCTTGAAAAATGCAAGACGGCTATAGGAATTTTGATTTATCGCGTCCAGTCGTCCAGAAAGCAGAAAATCCCGCGAGAGGATTTGGCTTGGCTCTTCGTCGAGCATGGACCAATTGCCTTCAGACTTTTCAAAAGGAATCACGCCCACAGGAATCAGGCGCGCGCCACTGGCAGAAATTTCCATGTACACGGTATCGACTCCGGCCATCGCCACAATCGAAGACACCAAAACCAGCAACCAGATCCGCATCGTCATTATGCACCTAAGTTACTAAAAATCAATGGGTTATGGTATGGCAAAAACGAAAATCAACCAGCTTAGCATGTGCAAAGGAATGCAATTAGCTGATGTAACCCCCGCGCAGACGGGGTCCAGGTGGCATACTTGCCCAAGACTATTACAATTAAACCCGCTCTTCCTTGGGAACGAAGCTCCGGACAGTTGGGCCCGTATAGATCTGGCGCGGACGGCCAATCTTCAGGTTGCCCTCGTCATGCATTTCTTTCCAGTGGGCGATCCAGCCCGGCATGCGGCCAATGGCAAACATCACGGTGAACATGTCCTCCGGAATTCCCATGGCCCGGTAGAGGATTCCGGAATAGAAGTCCACATTAGGGTAAAGCTTGCGCTCGATGAAGTACTCGTCCTTGAGGGCGAGCTGCTCGAGTTCGAGCGCAATATTCAGCAGGGGGTCCTGGATGTTTTTGGTCGAAAAAACCCGTTCCACCAGATTTTTGAGAACCTTGGCGCGCGGATCGTAGCTCTTGTAAACCCGATGACCAAACCCGTGAAGAAGGAATAGATCCTTTTTGTCCTTGGCTTTGGCAATCACCTGCTCGGCGGTCCAGCCATTCTTTTGGATCATGGAAAGAGTCTCCATGGCCTTCTGGTTCGCACCGCCATGCAAAGGGCCCCAGAGTGCACAGATGCCCGCACAAATGGACGCATAAAGATTGGCGTAAGAAGACCCCACCAGACGAACCGTGGAGGTGGAGCAATTCTGCTCGTGGTCCGCATGCACAATCAGCAAAGCGTTGAGTGCCTCGATGAAAAGAGGATCTTCGCTATAGGGTTTGGCATGGCTGTCAAACATCATGTTCAGGAAGTTTGCGCAGTAGGTTTTGTCAGCACGGGGGTAAACGAAGGGCTCGCCAATGGACTTCTTGTAGGAGAACGCCGCAATGGTCCTCACCTTGGAAATCAAGCTCACCGCCATCTGGTCGAAGGTGGCCGCATCCATATCTTCCACATAGAAGCGCGGGTAGAAAAGCGCGAGTGCGTTCACCATGGACGACAGAATTCCCATGGGGTGCGCGGAGGGTGGCATTCCAGTCAAGAAATGCAACATGTCCTCGTGGATCATGGAATTTTCGGTCAAGCGCTGACGAAATATGCGTAGTTGCTCCGCAGTAGGAAGCTCCCCGTAGATCAGGAGATAGGCGGTCTCGGGGAAGGTTGCCTTTTGCGCAAGCTCCTCAATGGGATAACCCCGGTATCGCAAAATCCCCTTGTCGCCATCGATAAAAGTAATCGCACTCTTGGTAGATCCGGTATTCTGATAACCATTATCCAGAGTAACAAGACCCGTGCGGTCACGCAATTTTTGAATGTCTATGCCCTTTTCGTTTTCCGTTCCAACAACAACAGGAAATTCCCAGGATTGCCCCTGATAACGGATTTCAGCATTTTCAGACATAGACACCTCACTCAGAAAAATTATCCACGGAGCTTTTGAATCGCACCATGGAGATTGACAAACAGAAGATCCAATTGCGCAAGTGGCACCGCGGAGAAAGCCAAACGGATCAAGCCAGAAAGCATGATCACGCCAGTGGAATAATCCGACAGCAACAATTTGCGCAAGGCTTCAGGATCGACCCCTATGGGCTTCACGCACATAAAGTAGCCAGAATTGAATGGCATTACCTCGAAGCTGGCCTGATATTCTGGATGAACGGACAGAATCTGGCGAATAGCGTGCACGCGGGCCGACAGAATGTCGTATTTGGCCTTCTTCTGCGCGGCATATTCGGGGGAAGTATACCCCTTGAGCAAAATCGCCTGGGAAATGCTGGGAGCGTTGGAAATATTGCCACGCACCACGCCGGCTGCCTTATTTTCAAGGGCCTTGAGCTGGGCTGGAGTAGAACCCTGGAAACCGAAGGTCATGAAGCCAACGCGCAATCCCCAGACATAGTCCTCTTTAGTGGGCCCGTCGAGCTTAACGGCCAAAACATTGGGGTGCAGGTCCAGGAGACTTGGAAAGAGGGATTCCTTAGCCACGCCATCTTCATAGACAAGTCCAAAATAAGCGTCGTCCAAAAGAACAACCACTTGATTGCCGGCCAGCGCCGCCTTGTGGATTTCCGCCACGAGAACCTTGGCCTCGGACTCCGTTACGGTGTAGCCCGTCGGGTTGTTGGGGAAGTTCAGCAGGACCACTTTTTTGCCCACAGGACCTTCGTTCAGCGCCTGGGAAAAGGCCTGCACATCAAATCCACCCGCAACAAAGGTATTGTAAAATTTGAGCTTCGCACCGAATGCTTCCGTAAACACTAGCTCGTAATTGTCCCAGAAAAGGTCCGGAAGAATTACTTGATCAGCCTCATCCAGAAACAGGTAACCGGCCACAGAAAGAGCATGAGTCAAGGCAGCAGTCACCACAGGTAGGCTAAAGTTCTTGCCGGCCAGGCTTGGATTTTTAACCGAAAGGAGTTTGCCCCATTCCTCACGAAGCTTTGGAAGGCCAAAGCTAGGTGCATAAAGGAAGCTGTCCGAGCCCAAATTCACCGTAGCCTCAATGCATTCCAATGTCAGGGGAGACCCGTCTTCTTCGAAGGCCGTGCCAATTGTGGCATTGATCTTCGCGGATTTGGCTTCGGCGCTCTGCCCTAAAATCCCTTTGGAAGGAAAATAGATGGCTTTGCCACGTGCGGAAAGCATGGAGAAAATTTGCGGAGCTCCGGCCTGGAGGTCCTGATTAAGGGCGCTAGCAAGGGGATTGTGGTTCTTCATGTTTGAACTCGTTCCGGGTTATTGCGAATATTTTGGCAAAAAAATAGCCGTACAACAAATGGGGGTTGCACGGCCTACCCCCCAACTTCCGTTGCCAAAAATTGGGGTGTCCACCTATGCAAAAAAATGTAGAATATTTTAGAAGCTTCCAATTCGTGCGAATGGGTTTCTAGGCCACAAATCTCCTTCCCCTTCATTTTCTACATTGGTTGCCACAAGATAGAGGTGACATGCCCCCCACAAAAAAGCCAAACATTGATCTCATTTTCGACAAGGCCAAGTGCATCATTTGCGCAGGGTGCGTAGGCATTTGCCCCGACATGGCCCTGGATTTTTACGGCCTGGAATGGACTCTCGATTCCGCAAAATGCTCGGCCTGCACCCTATGCGTACGGGCCTGCCCCGTAGGAGCGCTGAAACTTGAAAAGCAATGAATATGATGTCCTGGTTATCGGCGCGGGGCCAGCAGGTTCCGTGGCCGCACGCCATTGCGCCTTGCGTGGCTACAAAGTCCTTCTGATTGAAAAACGCCCCGTGATCGGAGCCCCAGTCCGTTGCGGTGAAGCCACCGGCGAACGCGAAAAGCTGGCCATTTACGCCCCCGTTAACGAAGACTACATCGAGTCCGACATCACCGGAGCCATCCTGCATGCGACCGGTGGACTGTCCATCCGGGCCAAGCTTCCCCGGACCACATTGATGCTTGACCGGCTCCAATTTGACCCCTGGCTCGCCAAGTGCGCAGCCGATGCGGGCGCAGAGGTTGTCACCAATGCCCGCGCCAAGGATGTTCGCCCCGTTCAAAACGGAATGCGCGAAGTCCCCATCGATTTTGAGGGCAACGAGCACCTGGTCAAAGCCCGCGTTGTCATCGGCGCGGACGGGGTGGAGTCGCTCACGGGCCGTTGGACCGGACTCAAGTGCCGCATGATGCCGCCTACCACGTGCTCCGCCATCGAGCTTAAACTCGACATCCTCGACACCAATACGGATTGCCTGACTTTTTGGCAGGGCCACGATAGCATCAACAACGGCTATGTGTGGAGCTTCCCCAAAGTCAAATCCGGCACCACAAATTTTGGCGCGGGCTTCATTACACCTAAACTGCACACACCCAATATTCACGAAATTGCCCTGAAGTGGAAAGAGACCCTTTACCCCCAGGCCAATGTCATCGGTTGCTGGGGTGGGATTGTCCCCGTCAGCGGAGTCCTGGAAGAATCCGTCGCGGATCATTTCCTCCTGGTTGGAGACGCAGCCCACCAAACCGACCCCATGACCGGAGGCGGAATCGCGGCAGGCATGCGCGGAGGCTGGCTTGCGGCGCGCACCATCGACGAAGCGTTCAAAGCGGGCGACCTGAGCCACGGCTTTCTCAAGCGCTACAACGAGTACGTCTGGGAGCGCATCGGCAAGGGCCATGCCACTCAGTTGAAAGTCCGCGAATGGATCCTCGACATGGACCGCAATGCCCAAATCGAGTTCTACACCATGCTCAAGCATTGGGCCGAGCAGGGCCAGAGCATCCCTAAGACCCTCCTCACCCACCCCTTGCTCGCCGCCAAAACAGCGTATAGCTACCTGCGCTACAAGTAGTTCAGGGCGGGACGGAATTGGATTGTCGACATCGGCAATGGTTTTTGATTTTTTTGTCTGACATGTATATGGTTAGATTTGGAGCTTGCGCGATAATTTCGCTGATTACTCCTCTTATCACTTTCCCAAATCCTGCTTAATTTTGGGAACCAATACATCATTGGGCCAATCCTCAATGAGTTTCAAACGGAGCCGATTAGCCTTCTCGCTTTCTCCAACAGATGCAAGTATGTCAGCAGCCTGATTCAAAACCTTGGGCATATTTGGATTCCTTGGGTAAACTTTGATGAATTTCAAAAAGTAATCCAACGATTTCTGATGACTCGAATTTGTTTTTTCTTCTAATTGATATTGTAAAAAACCAAGCGATCGAAGCGCTCCTGCACATCGCTCATCCTGACGCCCCTTACATCTATCGACTAGATCCTCCCATTGCGCCAGGTCGCCCGAAATCTGCACAGCCTCTGGCCCTGGACTGGCGCCATTTCCTGTCAATTTTTGTCTATAATCTGGTCTGTTTTTTAGAATAATCGTTATGGCAATCTTCTTGCCCTCGTCGGGGCGGTCGCTTACTTCGGCATCGACATAGCCGTCGGCACGCACCACAATTTTGCTCGCAGTTACCGGCACAGCTCCGCTCCATGGGGTGTTGCCCAGGTTGCGGCCATCCACGATTACTTGCCCTGTTACTGCACTGCCCTCGGAATCATTGGCACGCAAGGTCAGCACGCCTGCCTTGCTCACCAGCGCCAGCCGGTAGCGGTTGCTCCCCATGGGAACCGTGATGGCAAAGGAGCTGTCGCGGTAGCTGTCGCGGCTGACCGCCACCGCATGCTGGCCGGGGCTCAGCTCTTTGGTGCAACGCTCCTTGTTGCTACAGGCCACGCCACCATCAAACAGCACCACCGCCGGGCCATCGGAAAACTCAACGGTCACATTGGTGCCTACCTGGTCCGGGTTGGGATTTGGATTGGGGTTCGGATTTGAATTGGGCGCACCGCCACGCACCGTGCCAAACAAGACAGGAGATTGTTGCGAAACCTTGTCAATCAGGTCGTCGATGCCCGCACAGCGCTCGGTAAAACTCGCCACCAGCTTGGCGCTGCGGGTCTCGTAAAGCTCCACCGTCAGGGCAAGGCGGCTACCCACCTTGCCTACGCGCGCCTGAGCCACGAAGTCCGCATTCAAATTGCGCCCCGTTTCTACCATGCACTCGCCCGCACACTCTTCCAGAGTCTTCCCGGGAGGCAGCATGGCCTGAATATTTTCGCGCGTCATTACGCTAAAGCCCGCCGAAGTTGGCAGGGCATTGAGAGCTTGCTTGCGAAGCTCGTCCGTGAGGTAACGAAGCGCCGAAGAACTCACACCAGCCTCGCCGTCGGTTAATGTCTCTAGCACCGCAACGAACTGGGCGGAATAGGATAAATCGACAAGAAAAAGCAACAGAACAAAAAGACGCATAAAACCCTCGCAAATAGTCGATTTGTCACCACAACTTAGCAAAACGCCAGAAAAACCATGCCATCAAAAAGACTCCCCCAGCGTGATGCCGAAGCCCCTCACCACCCGAAATGCCCCCCATCGCGAACCAATGCAGACCTTCAGATGTTTGTGTTTCTCCGATGGCGAAGCTCATCGTGTATTGCCGATGGCGAAGCTCATCGTGTATTACCGATGGCGAAGCTCATCCGCAGCCAGACAAAAGGACCGCATCAAACCATGTCCCAGATCCCAGCCTACGCTGGGATGACGAACTACGCAAAGCAACCCTGAAACGACAAACAACATTCCAACTAGGAGACGGCAACCTCAACATGTATTACCGATGGCGAAGCTCATCGTGTATTACCGATGGCGAAGCTCATCGTGTATTGCCGATGGCAAAGCTCATCGTGTATTGCCGATGGCGAAGCTCATCGTGTATTGCCGATGGCGA
>CAIRAY010000027.1 GCA_903876665.1 uncultured Fibrobacterota bacterium
ACACTCCACCAGCGTTCGTTCTGAGCCAGGATCAAACTCTTCATTAATTTTGAACAAAGTTCTGACCCTCGCTTAATCTCTGACCTCAAATCATTGACGATTTTTTGGACCCTCACTCAAGCATATCTCCGAATCCTTCAACTATCTCGTCGCCGCGTAGGGCTTCGTAATTTTTTGCTTTTTTAACTCTCACCTTTTGTTCAGCGATTGTCTTACTCAAGCGGGGTCAATTATAGTACTTCCAATCTCAGGGTTCAAGGGCAATTGAAGAATAAATTTTTGCCTTTTTTGACCAATTATCGCCAATCATACGCGAGCTCACAGCTTCTCACAACACTATAAACAAACTAAGAACATTATTCTGTGTTTCATCTCCGTTTCAATTCCTGCTCACGAATATCTCCCGAAGTCTCTAACCACTTTTTCACAACATGTCCCCAACTATCTCGGCGGAATCTTTTCGAAATTCCGGAAACCGGTCCACTTTTTCGAGATCCGCATGGGATTTTGTGAAAACCAAACCGGGAAAAGCACCTTTTTCGTTTCCGAGCTGCCCGGATTGACCCTCGCCCACTTCCAACAACACGATTCCTGCCGGATTCAAGCGGGAAGCGCACTGGAGAAGAAGCTTGCGAACCAGAACCAAACCATCATCGCCTCCATCCAGTGCCATTGGGGGATCGAATTCCTTCACTTCCTGTTGCAGGTTTGCCATGGTGGCCGTGGGAATATAGGGAAGGTTAGATGCAATGAGGTCAAATGGCTTCCCACCTGTGTCCTTTTCCAACAGGTTCGAGCGAAGAACATGAACTCTTTCCGCTAGCGCATGGAGTTCAATATTTTCCTGCGCCAATGCGAGTGCATCGGGCGAATCATCCAATGCTAAAAGTGTGGCATCGGGGCGTGCCAATGCGATGGCAATAGCAATAGCACCAGTTCCCGTTCCGACATCCGCAATATATGGATTCTTGATGTCCTTTATGTATTTAAGGACAAGCTCCACTAGGATTTCGGTTTCTGGCCGGGGAATCAGAGCGCGCCGGTCACATTTGATTTCATGTCCGCAAAAAGAAGTTGAACCTAGAACGTGTTGCAGGGGCTCGCGCTTGCCACGACGCGCGACCATGGCCCGTAAGGCCACCAGCTCCTGCTCGGTCAAGGGCCGGTCAAATTTTAGGTATAGCTCCATCCGGGAAAGCCCAAGCCCTTTCGAGATGATGTACTGGGCGTCAAGTCGCGAATCGGGGACTCCGCACTTTTTAAAATACTCGGTGGTTTTGTTTAGAATTTCAAGGACAGTTTGCATGGGGGATCCGGGGGGGGGAAGGGGGGACAAGTTGAAAGTGAAAAACGGTGGTCACAGGACAGGCTGGCTAGTGGAAAGTGGAAAATTTCGACGCATGTTTTCCAATCCAGGGAAATTCGCCCGCAACTTTCCACTTTCCACTAAGGCACCGCGCAGAGATGCAGGCTGTTCATTTTCCACTTTCCACTTCTTCCCTCTGGGGGAAGCGAGAATGCGACGCATCGAGCGTGGGGGGTGACCCTGCGGAGCCTCGGGTGGAGAAGGAACCCCCCGAATGCATTTTACCGGCCCATTTCCATGGCGGCGAGTTTCTCTTGCGCATCGGCCATTTGCAGTGCGTCAATGAGTTCCTGGAGGTCGCCCGTAATTACGGACTCGAGGCGGTAAAGGGTGAGTTCGATGCGATGGTCGGTGATCCGGTTCTGCGGGAAATTGTAGGTGCGGATTTTGGCGGAGCGGTCTCCGGTGCCGACCTGGGATTTGCGCTCGGCGGATTCTTTCTGTTCTTTTTGGGAGATCATCTGGTCCAGAAGCTTGGCGCGCAACTGTTCCATGGCTTTATGGCGATTTTTGTGCTGGGAGCGTTCGTCCTGGCAGGCGACCACAATGCCCGAGGGCAAATGGGTAATGCGGACGGCGGAATCGGTTTTGTTGACGTGCTGGCCGCCCTTTCCTCCCGAACGGTAGGTGTCAACTTTTAAATCCACTTCGCGGATTTCGACATCGACTTCTTCGGCTTCCGGCATGATAGCAACGGTGGCGGCTGAGGTATGAACGCGGCCTTGGCTCTCCGTTGCGGGCACGCGCTGAACGCGGTGCACTCCGCTCTCAAATTTGAGGGTTCCGTAGGCGCCGGGGCCGTTGACTTCGCAAACGACTTCCTTGAATCCGCCGGCGGTGCCTTCACTGAGCGAGGTCACGTGTATCTTGTAGCCCAGCTTTTCGCAGTAAGCGCGGTACATATAAAATAGGTCGCCGACAAAAAGCGACGATTCATCGCCACCCGTGCCCGCACGGATTTCGAGGACCACGTTGCGCTGATCGTAAGGGGATTTGGGCACCATCAGGATTTGGAGTCGCTTTTCGAGTTCGGCGAGTTCCTGGCCAATGCTAGCCAGCTCCACTTTTGCCGCAGAAACCATTTCGTCATCTTCGCCTGCGCGCAGAACGGAATCCCACTCGGCTTGATCGCCACGCAAAGAGATGTACCGAAGCGCGGCGTTGCGGGCTTCGGTCATGTCTTTATAGGCTTTGTGCAATTTGGAGTATTGGTCCTGGTTCGCCACAATTTCAGGAACACCCAGTTGGTGTTCCAGTTCTTCGAACTTTTCGATCAGTTTGCGGGCTTTATCTAACATTGCCAGCAAATTTAGTCACTTACGGACAGTCCGCTCCGTACTCCCAAAGGAAATCGGCGGTATCCGAGACGCTCCAGGTTCCCGCCTCGACTTTGACCGCAACTTGATAGGTGGCGTTGCAGGCAGTGCCGGACATATCCAGCTTCAATTCCAAGGAAGAAAGATTGATGGCAGTCAGGTCGGGCCGGGAGAAAAGGTCCGCCAACTGGGTACCCTGGATAATTTTGGCATCGGCCAGGGGAGCTGTGGCCCCATTGAGGAGAACCGAAGAGGTGACAGCGGTAATATTACTGGTAGCCTGAGCAATTCCCTTGACCCAGGTGCTTCCACCGGAATCCACTACGGCAAAACCGGGAATTGCACCGGGCTGGGAAGCCGAGCTCATGGCTTCGGAGGACGTACCCGAAGAGGCGTCAGAGGATGTGCCACCCTGGGACGTATTTGAAACTCCCGAAGAAGTGCCCGCTGAGGAACTGACATCGGGACCGGTCGACTTATTGTCGCCACAAGCGACTAGGGACAAGGCGATGGCAAGTGTGGCAAAAAGCTGTGTTTTCATCTAAATGACCTCCAATTCGGTTTGAACAGAAAAATACGCAATTTTGAAATCAGACGCACGTTTTTTCTAAAATGAACCCAAAGAAGCGAGGGGGACCAAAATCAAAAATTGGAAAGTCACCGTCGCTTTAGTTAAATTACCCGTTTTTGCATGCCGAGGTCCGCTTGAATCCCAATGGTCCATTGATTATCCAGAGCAACCAGGAAATTTTGGTCGAGGTGGACCATGCCCGCTATGAAGAAGCGCGCGATGCCATTGCGCCATTCACGGAGCTAATCAAGAGCCCGGAACACTTGCATACCTACCGGATTTCCCATCTGAGCCTTTGGAATGCAGCGTCTACGGGCCTTACTCCCGCAGATGTCATGGCCCGCCTGGAAGAATTTGGCAAATACGCAGTGCCACCTATGGTGGTGGTCGAAATCGAAGAGTACATGGGCCGTTTTGGCCGTTTAAAACTCTATCGTGATGGCGATGATTTGGTCCTCGAGGCCGACGAAGCCATTCTTTTGATGGAAATCCAAAGGCATCGTGGGATCAAGCCCTACCTTTTGGAAAGCATTGATGAGCGGCGCACCAAGGTGGACGCCAAAATGCGTGGCCACCTCAAAATGGCTCTCACCAGCGCAAGCTTTCCCGTTCAGGACTTGGCGGGCTACACCGACGGTGATCCGCTGGAAATGCAGCTACGCGAGACCCTTGCGGGCACAAGCGACCCTTTTGTGCTACGCAAATACCAAAAAGAAGCTGCCCAGGTTTTCTTTGCCGCGGGAAGCGAAAAGGGCGGTTCGGGCGTGATTGTTCTGCCCTGTGGTTCGGGAAAAACCGTGATCGGCATGGCCACCATGGCCCTGATCCAAAAGCGCACCTTGATTTTGACTCCAAACATCACCGCAGCCCGCCAGTGGATTCGCGAATTATTGCAGAAGACCACCCTGCAGCCCAATCAGGTCAAGGAATATTCGGGTGAGGTCAAGGAAATCGGCGATGTGACCGTGGCCACCTACCAAATTTTGACACACCGTGGCACCAAGAGCAAGGAAGCGGAAGAGGGCGAGGAAAATGCGCCCAAAATGACATATTTTGACATATTCAGCCAGCACAAGTGGGGCTTGATCATTTATGACGAAGTGCATTTGCTCCCCGCACCGGTGTTCCGCATGTCGGCCGAGATGCAAGCCACGCGACGCCTAGGCCTTACGGCCACGCTGATTCGCGAAGACGGCAAGGAGACCGAGGTCTTCTCACTCATCGGGCCTAAAAAGTACGACATTCCCTGGAGAGTGCTCGAGCAGCAAGGCTGGATCGCCAAAGCCAATTGCAACGAGGTGCGGCTCCCCATGGCGCCCGAGCTCAAAATGCAATATGCCGTGGCCGAGATGCGCGACAAGATCCGCATCGCGAGCTGCAACCCTGAGAAAATCAAGGTTCTCGAGCAAATTATGCAATTCCATTGCGAAGAGGAAGACCGCATCCTGGTGATCGGCCAGTACCTCGAACAGCTCGATCAATTTGCGGGCCATTTCACCATGCCCCTCATCACCGGAAAGACGCCCAACAAAGAACGCGACAAGCTCTACGCCGATTTCCGTCAGGGCAAAATCCATGCGCTCATGGTTTCCAAGGTGGGTAACTTTGCCATCGACCTTCCCGACGCCAATGTGCTGATTCAGATTTCAGGGACCTTCGGTAGCCGCCAGGAAGAAGCCCAGCGCCTGGGTCGCGTTCTGCGCCCTAAGAAGGAAGGCAAGCCCGCCCACTTTTATTCCCTAGTGACGCGTGACTCCCGCGAGCAGGAATTCGCCATGAACCGTCAGCTCTTTTTGGCGGAACAGGGCTACTCCTACAAGATCATTCAGCATCAGATCGGGGTGAGCATGGAGCTGGAATTGCCCGAGCTCGCGCACCTGGAAGACTAATGTTCTCTATTGCGCAGGCTTGGATACCATCAGCGTAAAAATGGTGTAGGTCCGCTTGGCTTTGTTGTAGAGCGTGGTACTCTGCTGGACCGTGGTTCGGCCCAGCACGGTGTTTCCTTTGGCAATCTGGGCGCGGGCGTCATCCTCGGACATGCTCACCGCGATTTGCTCGTCGCTCGATTCCCCTACCCCGATCCCGCAGGCAATGCCCTGGGACGCGAGCTCGCGCTGTTGGGCGCGTAGCGAGTCCGGCGCATTGGACACGTTGGAATCTAGGGAGTCCATCGCCAGGGAATCCGCTGACGCCAAGGCGCTTTCGGGAGGCGTGGCCTGTGGAATAGCTTGGCTTGGCACCGAATCCACAGCAGGCTCGGGAGATGTTTGGCTAGGGGGAAGCCAGACATAAACGGCAGCCAAAACGGGCAGCACCAGCGCCCCAATCCATAATTTATACCGTATGGCCACATAGCCTCCTTCTCTTTGTAACTTTACCTATCATGAGAATACTAGACTATTGTAGAGCGCTTTCCCAGACATCCTTGGTGGCATTGCTTGCTTTTGCAGGTATTTCTTCGGCTTCTGGGGTTGATTTGAAGGTCAAACGGGTGCAGCTGGATAATGGGCTGACCGTACTTTTGCACGAAAACACCCAATCCCCCACCGTAGCTTGTCGCCTCTTTTATGCGACAGGCTCGGTTCACGAAAAGCAAGGTAGCACGGGCCTCGCCCACATGCTCGAGCACATGCTGTTCAAAGGCACCCAAAAAGTAGGCATTACCGATAGCGTTCAGGATGGGAAATTCTTGGCCCAGGAAGACAACCTGCAGAAGCTGATCCGTGGCGCCGAAGTGAAAGGCGATACCCTTTCACTCAAGGGCTACAAAGCCCGGCATGATTCCATTCTCGAGGAGCATCGCAAATTATTTGTGAAGGACGAGCTCTGGGAAGCCTATCTGAAGGCCGGCGGCACGGGGCTTAACGCCTACACCACGGACCTAGTGACCGCCTATTTCGTCACCCTTCCACGCAACAAGGTGGAGCTTTTCTTCTGGCTTGAGTCCGACCGTATGCAGAATGCGGTTCTGCGGGAATTCTACCCCGAGCGCGATGTGGTGCGCGAAGAGCGTCGCATGCGCTACGACGATTCCCCTACGGGCCGCTATTTTGAGACCCTCGAAGCCACATTCTATGAGGCATTTCCTTACCGCAATCCCACCATCGGGTACCCTTCGGAGATCATGCACCTGACCCGCGAAAAGGCTGCCGAACATTATCGCAAATACTACAAGCCCAACAACGCGATCCTGGTTCTCGCGGGCGATTTCAAGGCCGATTCGCTCATGCCATTGATTCAAAAATATTTTGCCACGGTTCCCCGGGGTGAGGACTTTGAGCCCATTACCCAGCAAGAGCCCGAACAAGTCGGAGAAAAACGCCTGGTGGTCCGTCGCAGCGATTCCAAGCCCCGCGTCGATATTCTTTTCCATACTCCCGGAGTCCCTAATCCAGACCTGTTTGCCCTGGACATCATGGAAAGCGTACTGAACGGACGCGCAGGCAGATTATACCGTCGCTTGGTCGAAAAAGAGCAAGTCGCGGTCAGCACCGATGCAGGCAACGCCGTCAAAAAATACTATAGCTCCTTTGAACTAGAAGCGATTCTGCAGGAAGGGCAAACCCCGGAAAAGGCCGAAGCCCTATTGTGGGAAGAACTCGAGCGCCTCAAAAAAGAACCCGTGAGCGAGCGCGAGCTACAAAAAGTTCGCAATCAACTTTACGCATCCAAAGCTAGCGCCCTCGCGGACATGGAATCCGTGGCCTCCATGCTCGCTTACTACGAGATCTATGGCGATTACACCCTGGTAAACCGTTGGCTGGAAGAAGTCTCCAAAGTCACTCCGGCGCAAGTCCAGGCCGTAGCCCAAAAATATTTCCAAAAGAAGCTACAGACCGTGGGCTGGTTCATCCCCGCTGAGAAATAAGGCAAACCCATGAAACAGACAATGAAAATCACTATTCCATTTTTAGCCTTCGCTCTGCTTGCCGGATGCAACGCACTATTTCCTTCACCCCACACCGAGGGTGCCGACTACGTGATGAAGCATGGCAAACTGCAAAAGGTCTCCAAGCCCGGTGCAGCAGCACCAGACCAACAAACAGCTCTGGCCACGCAAACCACCAAACCTGCAGTGGCAACGATTCCAGCAAGCTACGGGCAGATCGCATATCCAACATTTCAATATGTGGCACCCTATCCCAAGGATTTTCGCGTGGCCATTACGGACAGCATCACGGGCTACCTGGTCCCTGACCGCTCCTTGCCATTCGTGCGCCTGAACATCTATTTTAACGAAACTACATTGCCCCAAGCTCCCGACCAGGCCGCAAGCATCGCCATCCTCTCTCCCATGTTCCGCAAGGGTGGCTCGGTGAAAATCGCCCCTACGGTCCTCGACGATTCCTTGGAGCTTTTGGCCGCGGGGATTGGTGGAGACCTGGGTGCTTTTAATTCCGTGCTCTCGCTCAATTGCCTGAGCCGGGATTTTTCTACGACCTTGGCCCTGCTCGAAGAGGTCTTCACCAAGCCCGCCTTCGACTCCACCCGGCTGGAACTACAAAAGACAATTTACCTCCAGAATTTGCTACACAAGTATGACCGCCCGCCAGAGCTCTTGGCCGGACTGTCGCGCTGGGCCATGTACCAGAGCGGACCGCGCATGTGGAACGCAAAACCTGAAGAGGTGAAAAAAATCCACGCAGCCGATTTAGGCAAGCTGGCCCAGAATCGCTTTGCCACCGGGCGAATCATCTTTGCCGTCTCCGGCGATTTTGATTCCGACACCATGAAAACCGCGCTCCGCGGACTATTCAGCCACTTGCCCCAGAAGCCATCCACGCCCCAGGCCCGGCAAACCCTGGTCTTCAAAAACAAGCCGGGCATCTATTTGAGCGACAAGGTGGCTACCCAGGCCCAAGTTTCCTTGGAGCAGCCTTTTGTGCAAAGACCCCATGCCGATTATTACGCCACCTCGGTCGCGTCCTACATTCTGGGCGGGGGCGGATTCACCTCGCGCTTGACGTTGCGCATCCGTTCCGATGAAGGCTTGGCCTACTCCGTCAATTCCTCCGCGGGATCCGATTACCAAGAAGTGTCCACCACGGAAGTTAACCTGCAGACCAAGGTTTCCACTGCGGCCTACGCCATCAAACTGATACGCGAAGAAATTCAAAAGCTCGCCGAGCAAGGCCCCACCGCAGAAGAAATGGAGAGTGCCAAACTGAGCCTGATCGAAAGCCTACCCGGAATCTTTGATTCTCCCGCAAGCACCGCCGACGCCTTTGCGCGCTCGGAAACTTGGGGTCGCTCATTTGATCACTTCAAAAACTACCCCGCCGAAATTCGTGCAGTCACACCCGAAGACGTGAAGCGCTGCATTGCCAAATATTTTTCTGTGGATAAGATGACCATTTCGGTTGTGGGCCCCGTGGCGGAACTGCAAAAACGCGATGAAATCCATGGAGTATCTTTGTCCGATTTTGGTAAGATTCAGATAATACCCGTAGACAGCTTGGAAATGAGATAGGAGCCATGATTACATCTAAATTAATTGTTGGGACTTTATTGCTTGCGAGCTATTCCTTTGCCGAAATGAACCGCAATGCCGCTTGCGCCGCCGCCAAGAAGTGCCTCGCGCTGGAGCTTTCTAGTTGCACGATTGAAGAATTGAAGCCACTAGAAGAGGTTACCTACGACGCCAAAATGTGCGCACCCATCCAGGAAATCGTTGCCCGTGGAGTAGACCCAAAATCCAGCGTGGGCTTCCAAATGTTTTCGTACTTAGGGAGCGAATACCGGGTGACATACCAGGTCACAGGGACCCTTCCCGTAAACGCCGACATGATGAACTACCTGATGGACCACACGCCCTTTACCGCCCACCTGATCAACGCCTACCAAGGTACCAATTATTCCCTCGCCTTCACCTATGGCGACAAATGGAATTTCCATGGCGACAATGGCCGCAACCTGGCCGGAAAATTCCGCTGGGTCCTTGCGGACAGCGCAAAGACCAAAGTGGGCCTACGCAACTCCTTCTGGGGCGAAGGTGCCGCCAAAGTCCTGATGTGGAAGCTCTACGGCGTGGCCTTGGTATTCTTGGACTACGATCCCATCGACCAGAATCAGGTCAAATACCGCCTGCGCTCCATCGTATTTCCCGACAATGCCTTCCTGAATTCCATCATGCAGATGGATATGTTCCGCGACGTGGTCATGGACAAAATGAGGATTATCGTTGGCCATGTGGAAAGCTCCGCCCGCATGTACGCAAAGGGCGACCGCAAGCCCATCGCCAAGGCTGTGGACTTTCAAAAGACCCAATGGCTGAGAGAGCAGCTGTGGACCATGGAGGCACTGGTTAAAAGAACCGGTTACGGCCAAAAGGTGTGGCCCTTGCCACCCTCCCCCAAGGCAAAGCCCTCCGAAATTTGGAAGCCTGCCGTGGCAGATTCAAGCAACACCTCGCCTGACACAGAAAGCGTCGTTCCATTCACGCCCTTGATTTTACAACAACCCACCACCAATCCCCAGTGACCCCCATGACCGAACAAGAAGAACGCAGCCCACGCCTCACCGAACACCGCAAAGACTGGATGGAGCGCGTCCTTAATAACCGCACCCGCCATTTCACCATGGTCCTCGAAGACCTTTTCGACCCACACAATATTTCCGCTGTCATTCGCACCGCCGAAGTCTTTGGTCTGCAAGATATTCATATCATTGAAGAAATCAATGCATACAAAGTCAACAAATCGATTTTGAAAGGCTCCTTCAAATGGATGTCCATTTATTTATACAAACAGCGGCAGGCCTGCTTTGAAAACCTGAAAGCCAAGGGCTACCGGATCGCTATCGCTTCCACCAACACCACCAACACCATCCAGAATTTGGATCTAAGCATCCCCACCGCATTCTATTTGGGCACCGAATTCAAGGGCAATCACCCCGACACCCTCGCCAAGGCCGACGTAGAATTTATCCTTCCACAATATGGCGTCACCGAATCCATGAATGTGTCCGTGGCTGGTGGAGTTTTGATGGCTTACATGGATTTCTGGATGCAAAAGGTTGGACGCAATACCGTGACTTTGCCGGACTCCGAAAAGGACACACTGCGTCAGGAATGGTACAACCGCCAGGTATACGGGACCGAAATCAACAGCCCCATTCACCGAATCCCGTAATCGCACCTCTGTGATGCCCGTACCGGGCAGGACAAAATTTCCAGATCAATAACCCAGCTTCCGCCCGGCACGGGAATCCTTCGCTTCAATCTCCACTTCGAGCTCCTGCACAAGGCGCTCGGGGGTGAGACTGGCTTGGTCTAAGTATTGCGTCCGCCCCTTCACGGCATTAAAATCCCCAGGGGTAAGTAGGGTAAGCCCTGAAGCCTTTGGGGAGAACTCTACCGCAGGAAAAAACATGCGCCAAAACGTCTCGATTCCCTGGGGTTTCAAATAGTCAAAACCCAGTTTTAGGGCAAACCGACGACGGGAAGCTACATCCAAAGTATCAGGGAAATTGGTGGCAGCCACAAATATTCCCCGGAAGTTTTCCATGCGGGTAAGAAGCTCGTTTACCTGAGTGACTTCCCAGCTATTGCGGGCCATCTCACGGCTCCGCAGGAGGCTGTCGGCCTCATCAAAGAAAAGAACTGCGCGTTGTTCTTCCGCAACTTCAAAGGCTTCGCGAATGTTGCGCTCCGTTTCTCCCACAAAGGAGCCCAAAATGTCGCTCACCCGTTTGACATGAAGAGAGCGTCCCAGGTCACGCGCCAGATGGCGAGCGAACTCGGTCTTGCCAGTTCCCGGAGGGCCCCACAACAGAACGTTCAAGGAACAGGGCGCATCGTCTTCACACAAACTACGCCATTTGGAGTTGAACCCGCGCACCACGTTCATCACCTCTGTCATGGAGCCCTGAATGTTGAGCCCATCCAAAGAATACCCTGGCCCGCGACTGTGGGTTTCGCCTGTAGTGCTTGCAAGCCCTAGCAATTTGGCCTGGGCGCTCGACATGCGACGAACGACTCCATCAGGAGTCAAGTCGCTACCCGATTGAAGCAGGTTTTGAGCCTGTCGAACGGCCTGAGTAATACCGCCCGCCATGACAGGGATTTCTGCCGCAATCCGCTCCACAGTTTGCGAATCTAGAAGCCCTTGGGCGTTGTGGGTTTCAAGGACCGACTCCCAAACCTGAAGGCGCCGGGAATGGTTCATGGCCCGGAAGCGCATGGAAAAATCAAAACGCCGACGCGTACTTTTTTCCATGAAGTAGATGCTATTGGAAATCCAAATTACCGGAACATGGATGTTTTCCATCAATTGGTTCAGAAACCCTTTTTCGGCGTGGTTCAAAATGGTATCGGCTTCATCCACAAGAATAATTTGGGGCTGCTTTTCCCCATGCCATGCGGCAATTTGAATAGAGCGCATGCGGTAACGAATCACGCGCTCCCCTTCGGCACCTCCCTTTTCTTCCCGGGCGTTGTTAATGCTCGTGCCCGTCTCCAGCAAAGTGATTCCCAGTTCTTGGGAGATGGATCTTGCCAGTTCGGTTTTTCCAGTTCCTTCGACGCCATAGAGGAGAATATGCAGGGGTTGGTTCCCTTTATGGTGGGCAATCATCTCTTTAACCATGTGCGCATCCGGGTTCTCTCCCTGAAGCCTTGCGAGGGGAATCGCCTTGCCTTGCCAGGTTTTGAAAAAGCGCTCCGTCAGGGAACCCATAACCTGACCATCCAGATAACTCACCAATTCGGGACTTAGCTCCAAATCGTCGTCGAGCAAAGTGAGCTTGCGCAAGGTGGAATCGGGTCCAATGCATTGGGAAAGGGTGGCGGAATTGAGTCCGGTGAGGATTTGAATGGAACGCACCGGAAGGGAGTTTCCGCGTCTTGGCCTGCGCTCAATCTTGTTGCTCGTGACATCCAGAAGCTCATCAATGGAAGTCTGGGTTTTGGAAATCCAACCCAACACCATCAATTCCATTTCCTGGTCATTCAGCCGAAACTGCGCCTGAACCTCTGATAGGCGAGGAAGAATGGGGTCATCGGAGGAAAGGCCAACACTAAAACTCCGTTGGACTTCTATTTGGAGTTCGGAAATCACAAATGATCTAAATCCTGGAGGCAAAAGGGACGCCTCTCGTCGAACACATTGCAAGCATTCCTCTAAGGCAGCCTCGAAATCGGACTCTAAGTTCGAAATCGCCAAAAGGAGAGAATCCTTATCCCCAAAAGGATGGCGTGGCTTTTTGCCTGGCTTGGCCTTCAATGACTTGGCAACGTATTCCCAACAGTGGATGACACCGGCTTGACTCAGGAGCGGAAATACCTTGTCAGCTTCAAATACCTGGGGGAAACGTCGCAAGGTCCGCATCCAATATTCGCGGTTTTTTAGATCCAGAAAATCAAGGGAATTGGATTCCATTGTCTGGGATTTCTGGGAATTCAGAGAGAGGAGGCGGGATTGAAAGTATTCTTTTTGCATGGGGATAATATACCCATGGGGTGCGTCATATACTGACGCAATACTGCAAGGCAAACATATTATTGATTCGGCAATTTTTGCTGTCAACAAATCGGAGTCATGCCCGGCAGAGGCATCACAGAACTCCGGTAAATGTACGGTGATACCCGTGCCGGGTATGACAATCCATAAACCCGTTGCATGTGACAACATTAGTGACGATGTTAGTAAAACGCAAACAGGATGTTTTTGTTGGTGTGATTCCCAAAGGCAGGGAATTCTAGGTTTAACGCGTCATTTTTTGACGCATACCCTGGCTATATTCTTTCTACACAACAAGGAGAAATCATGGCGACTTCCAAATCCAAAAACAAACCACTGCCAAGCCCTGTCAGCCTGGACGCCCTTCACGACCGCTTCCTGACCATCGGGAAAATCGTGAAGTCATTTAAAGGCCTCAGCCAGCCCGGCGAATTTGGGTTCATGCGCTTCAAGCGGATTGAATTCGAATACCGACTCTGCTGTCGATTCCCGGATCTCCTGGAATATCTGAATTTTGGCAAACTGTTGGCCGAAGACTTGACTGACGAAGGAGTCCGCGAAGTGCACCAACTCATTCAATACTACGCAATTGATGAGGATGACCCCTCAAGGCATGATGAGCGCGAATCCGAAGAGAACCGGGTGATCAGCCTCCTGACGGGTCGCACCTCCGTCTTCCACCTGGAAGTCGCCCGCTGGCTTAGTGAGCCCACCAGTGCCGAGCAAAAGCTCCAGCTGACGCTCCTGGTCCTGGAATCCCTTCGCAGGAGGATGCTGACCCTCTTCGGTTCGGAGGTCCTTGCCCTCGATATTTTCGCCCCACGATTCGAGCGTTTACTGGCCAAGCATGGACTAACCACACCCGCAAGCGAGGTCCTGGTTTGCGCAAACCTTTTGGCTACCACACCCGGATTCAACACCTGTCTGGAATTTATGGCAGAGGGCTTGGAGGGCGACAAACCCACCATTTGCTCGCGCCTGCAGTTTTTCCAGATTTGCACGGGCCTGAGCGCAGAAGACATTGCCCAGGCCTGCCACGAAGACGGCCCCTTGCGAAAGGCCGAGTTGCTGGACAGCAACCTCAAAATCCATGAGAATTTGCTGACTTATCTTTTAGGAATCCGCGAATAATTGGGCCAAAGTTTCTAACATCGTCCATGGTTCTGCAACATGCAAATTATTCAGGAATTGTCACGCAATATTCTAGGATTTTAATGCCTGTTGTCTTTGTCATGCCTGTTGTCTTTGTCATGCCCGGCACGGGCATCGCCGCACCATTGGGCAATATTCTGTGATGCCCGTGCCGGGCATGACAGGAAGGCCGGGGATAACAGGAAGGCCGGGGATGACAATATCGACCCAAAAAAGGAACACTATCCATGAAAGAAAATCACAGCACAAATCATTCCAGCCCAAAAGCACAGGCGTTGCAGCACCGCTTTGACAGGGACTACCGCAAAGGGCGTCCGGAAATTTCATGTCCCAAAGTGATGGACCCCAATGAGCCTGTTTCCCTCTGGCGATTCAAGCGCTTTGAATACATTGTGCGCATTTACCATGAGACGCCCGAAATCTTCGCGATGGATACAACTCTCCGAAAGACACTTCTACAAGAAATGGGTGATGATGCGAAGGGAACGCCCAGCGAGGTTCAATCCGCCCTGCAGAGGCGCTGGAAAGAATTCCAGGAACTTCCCGTGCAATCCCCGGATTGGCTGGCGATCCGGCTGGAAGGAATTCTGCGCCAAGTCCCCCTCAATCCCGAGTCCATTGAGTTATTGCTCTGCGCCTTCCTAATGGAAAACGACTTGGCTATCCTAGGGGCCTGCAATGGATATTTTGAAGAACCAATGGCTGAATACCATCGCCGCTTGCGATGTTTCCAGCTCTGCACCGGACTTTCCCACGAGGAAGTGGTAACCTGGTGCGCAGAATCAAGCCTTCTGGTGTCCAATGATATTTTTGACCCGGATCTGGGCCTCATTACGCACTACCAGAAGGTCCTTTTGGGGCTTGCCCTTATGGATCACGAAGTCTGGGGAGAATAGATTATGGAGGCGGAAAAGAAGTGGGAAGTCCTTTTCGAAATTCTGGACATTTTGGAGAGCAAGCAGGGTCAGCTGTTGACCTGCAAGCAGGTGCTAGAGACACTTGCCGCCAAGGGCCTTGAGGTCCCTCTTCAAAAAGTGCAGCGTGACATGCGCGACCTCCTGAGCGCAAACCGCGTGGAATCCAATGGCCTTGCGGGCCGAAGTCTTGCGTATAAAGTTCCACGCAAGAACCGGGTCAACTTCTACGGGCAAGTCAAGCCAGGCGACCTCTTTTCCTTTCTGCTTTGGTCCAAAGTCCAGAGCGAGCTGTTTCACGATCAAACGGGAATAGAGCCATTCCTGCGCATCCTGGAACAGCAGCTGCCCACCGAAACTGCAATCCACGGCAAAGACCTTTTTCGCGATTATCAGGCAAAAATCGGTGGGCTAGTGTTCTTTGCAGGCCAGCAGACGGTGGTGGGGCCCCGGGAGAATGTGGCGCCCGTGCTCTTGGAGGCCCTGCTCAAGTCCAACAAAGTGGATGTGCTCTATGAATCCCAGCAAGACACGGAACCCAGGTGGCGAACCTTGGAGCCTTGGTGCCTAGTGGTATACCGGCAGGAACTCTACTTTTTGTGCCCCACCAGCAAAGCCAAAGACCAGCTGGTCCGCTATAAGCTGGCGCGGGTGCATTCCGCCAAACTGCGGAAGGCGGAGACCTTTGTGCGGGATGCAAGTTTGCTTAGAAAAGAGCAGGAACATTTGCAGAATGCAGGTGGGATGTGGGATGAGCGGGATAGCAAACCGCAAAAAATCCGTCTCGCCTTTAGCTGGGCCATGCGCCATTACATGAGCGAAGTACACTTTTGCCGAAGCCAAAAAGTCATTTTGCACCAGGACACCGAAAAACCCGATGAAAGCTGGTGCGAAGTCACTATGCAAGTTCCCATTGGCACAGACCTGCTGGACTGGGTTCGCCGCTGGGGTGATGGCTGTGAAGTCTTAGGGCCCAAGGCATTGAAGGATCGAATGTGTGAATATGGAGAATGGCTGGTGGAGATGTATGGGTAGAAGGCCTACGCGAACACCTGTCTGTCACCCCCGCGCAGACGGGGGTCTGGGGAAAGAGGTTATCTTTTGGCCTAGATCCCCGTCTTCGCGGGGATGACATAGAAAGGCCTTTTGCCAATTGTTTTGGAAAGTAGTGCTATTGGCGGTAGCAATATGATATTTTTCATCCCATTCCATGGAGCACCCACATGCGTTTCCACAAAGTGACCTACAAGAAAGGCGACCGCTTCTACCAGGACTACCGTCTACGACATTGTAGCAAGGATTTTTCGGGTAAAGTTCGCATGAGGACGCCCATCCATGAGGGCATGATTCATGGTGAACAGGTATTCTACCACTTCAGCGGCATGGTCTCCATAAGGATACCGTATGTCATGGACAAGGTGCATGGCATTGCAAGAATGTGGGATGATCATGGAAAGCTCCAAGCTGAAGTTCACTTCCAGGATGGTGAAAGACATGGGACCGCCTGTTGGTTTTTGCCAAACGGCATTTGCCTGATTGAGCAAAGATGGTCGCATGGTTCATTGAATTCTGAAGAAGCGCATTTTCCGAATGGTCGCCTTAAGCGGAAATGGTCCAAGCAAAAGAATGGTGGTTCAACCGAAGCCACTTATAGCCCGCAGGGGAAAATGACACAAGAGACCGTGTGGACCAGGGATCTCGAAGTCGTTACTGGATTTGACCGTCAGGGACATGCGTTCAAAGTGAGCGAAAGCCGCAAGCCACATGGGTTCGTAGAATCAGAGAGGAGTCACATCACCTATTACCCGAACGGGTCGCCGAAGATCATTCACATCATCAATAAGCACTCCACTTTGTACAAGTATTTTGATCGCTCAGGTAAGGAGCAACTGTGGAAGCGGGACCTATTTCTTGATCAGAAGGAGCTGCGCGATGCCTGGGAGCCCTGGAAAAAGTACCGTGAAAGTGATGAGTTCATGGAGTATGAAGATGAATGGTTCATCCCCGATGTGGATGGATCTTCCGATAAGGGGATGCTTCTATTTCCTCTGACAGTGACATTACCAAAAAGCCCCAAGGAGTGGTCGCAATTATCAAGACTCTGGAACCATCTGAAGTATGGGGATGTATTGCAAAGGCAATTAAAGGGGGAGCTTGAACGCAAATCCCGGGCAATTGTCGCTGTGGCCACTTACAAGAACTACCATCGGACATTGAATCCGTTGAACAAGCTCTGTCCAGCAATTACGCACTTTATTGATGGTGGCCGATTTTCCGAATCTGGTCACACCTTTGAGGTTGCCTTTCATCCAAATTCCGACCTAGTTTACTTGAGTCAATCCTCATCACCCACCCACCAACTGATTTGTCAGGACACCTCTGACAAGTCCTTCGATGACTGGGCAGAGGCTTGCAAGGCCATTGGACTGACGCGCAACCAGGCGATATGTTCTGCGATGAAGCTTGCACTTGGGGATTGTGTGATCGCCGAGGGCTCCGCAGAGTCGATGAAAAAACTTGCAAAGCGCCTAGGTGAGTACGGATTCAAGACCAAAGTTGCTTCATTAGGTGATGCTCCGGTTTCCGACAAGGGAAACTTGGACTACCACACCTGTCTATGAACGTATTCCACGCAGTATTTATTGATGCGGATCATCGATTTTACAAAATGACATAGCCAAACTCATCACCGACCCATCAACTGATTAGCCAGGATACCTCTGACAAGTCCTTTGATGACTGGGCAGAGGCTTGCAAGGCCATTGGACTGACGGGCAACCAAGCGATATGCTCTGCGATGAAGCTTGCGCTTGGGGATTGTGTGATTGCCGAGGGTTCCGCAGAGTCGATGAGAAAATTTGCAAAGCGCCTAGGTGAATACGGATTCAAGACCAAAGTTGCTTTAGAACAATCTCCCGAAACTCCCATCTAATCGCATTTATGATCCAATTATGACGCATAGTAGCAAATAGAATGTATATTTTGAGTCCTAACCGAGGTGACTATGCTAATCCGCTTTGCTGCCAAGAACTTCTATTGCTTTCGCGAATGGGCCGAAATTGACCTGACATTTTCCAAAAAGACACCGATTGAAGTCAGCCAGGGTGAGGCTTTTGCAAAGGCAATCTGCCTAAAAGGGGCGAATGCCGCTGGTAAAACAAATGGCATCAAGATCATGTCCTTTCTCTCTGCATTTGTGGCTCATTCCTTTCAATCCAAGCCCGATGAACTGATCCCAGTTGACCCATTCTATGACAGTGTAGAGCCTATTGAGTTTTCCGTTGACTTCTCTTCAGGGGACACAGAATACACCTACGAGCTAAGCTTAAATAAGAAAGAGATTCTCTCCGAAAAAATCTATCGCAAGCTTCAGAAAAAGGTTCTGGTTTTCAATCGACAGGGTACAAAAGTCAAGACCAATGTTCTCGCAAAAAACTTTGATATTGGTCTACGCCCTAATGCCTCTGTTGTGAGTACAGCAAATCAGCACCAGGATTATAGAGAAGCGTTTTTGCCGCTATATCAATTCTTTGCTCAGGTTCAATCGAATGTAAAGTACTCAGGTTTTCAATATGATCTGCTTCATTATTCAGATGTATCAAGCTTTTATCACAAGAACCCTGACTATTTGGATTTCACCTCTCAATATTTAAAGCGCTTCGATACGGGTATCGAGTCAGTAGAAATCATTGAATCCAAGAATGAAAAGGGTGAACCAATTCACTACCCAATTTTTGTGCATCGTCAAGCAGAACCCAGAAGAACCCTGCTCATATTTGATGAATCGAGTGGTACCAAATCCCTCTACAATCTGCTGGCATTGTATAAAATGACTTTAGATCAGGGTGGTATCCTCCTTCTTGATGAGTTCGACATCAATCTGCACCCAGATATTCTTCCACACCTGGTGCGATTGTTCGAGGATTCCGAAACCAATCCTAAAAAGGCCCAGCTCTTATTTGTAACGCAGAATAGCGAAATCATGGACTACATGACCAAGCATCGGACTTATCTCTTCAACAAAGAAGAGAATGAGAGTTACTGCTACAGGCTCGATGAATTGGATCACAACCTTGTGCGCAGTGATAGACCCGTTTCACCTTTATATCGCGCTGGTCGCATAGGCGGGGTGCCCCGCCTATGAGTATAATCAACCCTTATTGATATTAGCCTTTCCAAAGCTCTGTATGTGAAATCAATAGACTCTTAAATATTTGGATTTGTTTGCGGCCACCTTTTACGATGGATACCGGCACAATGAAACGTGAGGGGATTCTAGCAAAGCAGTAGGTTGCTAGAGGGTTCTTGTCTTGGAAAGATACGCTTCCATCAAGAATAATCTCACCGAGTTTTCTTTCATTCGCAGGAAATAGTTGCGTTGTGGATATTTCAACCATCCAAAGGTATTCTGGAACATACTTCTCAATAGTTTTAACAAAATTGAAATCCTCGATATTGCCTTTCCAGTCTTTCATTGACTGAAGGTGCTGTATGTACTCCTGCTTAGATAATGCAACAGCTCTCAAAATTATTGACTTTCTTCTTGTCTGTGATAAAATTCGAAATTGCCAAATTTCATTGTTGTCGAAATACTCAAAAATAGAATCAAGCCAATTAATCGCGATCACCTCCGCTTCTGTTCCGCTATATTGGATGCCTTCTCTAAAAATTTCGGCAACATAACTTACACTCTTGTTTTCTATGTACAGGCGTGGTATGCAGTAATTAGGTCCTACATTGTCATCATGAGCAAGTAAACTGCTAGTCCAACGCTCACTAGGGATGTACTCTAGATCTGTTTTGATTTGGAAATACCTCTGTTCAGCATCAACAATCCAAGTGTCTTTATTGAAGGTGTGACCAAATGCAGGGATAATATGAAAGCGCTTTCTCGAACCCAATTTGAATCCGATCAAGGCACCACCGCCTGACTCTACACCTGAGTATACAAGCTGATTATATGGGTGCGCATTGCGAATCGCTTTATCCGTCTTGGAAGCTTCTCCATAATCAATGGCCTGGTATTTTACCCCAAAGTGATTTAGAACTTTTCCGATTTGGTCTGGGTCAAGTCCCTTACCTTTGGATTGATCGCAAGCTATTTTTCGTATGTCCCTATATGAAACATCTACGATCGATTTTCTGGAGCTTAGGATGGTTCTTAGTGCAACATGGGCACATGCATAGCTCAAGCTATTCTGTTGGCAGTATAGATACCCCTCAAGGTTATAATCGGTATTTCCAACTCGAATAATTACAGGCTTCGTATGTCGCACACAATTATGTGCATGCTCATATTTGGGCATAATGGATTCAAATACATGCCAACGATCAATGGGTGCTTTGCGTGACTTTTGGGCCATGTCATGTTTTACAATTGCATAGCCAATCAGCTTATCTATTTTCCAGAACGAAAGTCTATGTATACCCTTGCTAGTGTAATCAGGATACAGACTTTGTAAGTCCTCTTGAACTTCTTTAAGAATACCGATAGGCGATATGTTTTCGACGACTAATTTATCAGCACCATGCGATCGGGCCAAAGAGAAGATTCTCCGGATAGAATCCTCGCCTCCATAGTGCTTTTCAATAAAATCAAAACTGGAAAAGGGCTGCAAAAACGGATGTTCTTGCGAATTGAATCCGCTTACCCTCCTGTGTTTATCCATGTTAAATCAACCGTATTTGATTTTTCGGGTATTGGATTGTTTTTGAGCCATGCGAAGGGTTTGGCAAAACTCCTTCACCGCTGCAGTATGCTTCATCTTGAAGGAAATGGGCTCTTGTTGGACTGCAAAAGGGGCCAAAGCTTGGCACATTGCTGGATTTCCAAAAGAAGTTTTAGCCATGAGTTCCTCAATGATTGCCTTTGAATATACTTAAAGGCGAGGCAAAGTTATAAAATTTCACAGGTCGCATTTGAAGTCCTAAAATGTCTTGCCTAAAACAAAAAATCATTTTATTTTAGGATAACACCACATCCTAAAACAATAATTCCCGGTATATTAGGATCCCTATCATGAAAAGAGCACCCCAAGGCAAGCTCGTAACAATCTCAACTGTTGGTGAAAAAGCCCAGGCCTTTGTCCCTGCGCCATTGCCTCCGGCTCCACCCATTGAATGGACCCCAGCGCTCCGGCGTCGTTTTGACGATGCCCTGCTAGCCCTTGGCCGGCTTGACTCCGTATCCCAGCTTTTGCCAGATACGACTTTGTTTCTTTACATGTATGTGCGCAAAGAGGCCGTGCTCTCTTCGATGATCGAAGGCACGCAATCTTCCCTCTCGGATCTTTTAGTCTTTGAGATCGATCAGCAACCCGGTGTACCCCTGAACGATGCCCAAGAGGTCAGCAACTATGTTGCTGCTCTCCAGCATGGTTTAAAGCGCCTTGCCAAGGGCTTTCCGCTTTCTTTACGGCTGATTCGGGAAATCCATGAAGTGCTCTTGTCAAAAGGTCGCGGGAGCGGCAAGACTCCTGGCGAATTTCGGCGGAGCCAAAACTGGATCGGAGGAACCCGCCCAGGGAACGCCGTATTTGTACCACCCCCAGTTGAGGAAATGCACGAATGTCTGCAGAAGCTGGAGCTTTTTCTGCATGATCAGCCAGAAGAAACGCCCACACTTCTAAAAGCAGCGTTAGCTCATGTCCAATTTGAAACCATACACCCATTCCTAGATGGCAATGGTCGTTTGGGTCGCTTGTTGATCACCCTGATCCTTTGCGAAAAGGGAATGCTCCGCGAGCCCATGCTGTACCTAAGTCTGTATTTTAAAACCCATCGCAATTATTACTACGATCTCTTGAATCGGGTGCGCGAAAAAGGGGATTGGGAAGCTTGGCTGGACTTCTTTGCCGAAGCCGTAATTGTTACAGCAACACAAGCCGTAGATACCGCAAAGCAATTGATGTACCTTGCCGATCAGCATCGCACCGCCATTGGGGAGCTCGGGCGGGCTGCCGAGTCAACTCTGAAGATTCATCGGACCTTGATGGAACACCCCATTGCGACTCCAAGTTGGCTGGTGCAAAAAACCGGGATTACTGCGGCAACAGTAAACAAATCTCTTGTACATTTAGTTCAGCTTGGAATTGTGAAAGAACTCACCGCACAAAAGCGGAATCGCCTTTTCTGTTACAGTGAATATGTATCGATTATGAGTCAGGGCACGGAGTTGCCTCAGTAAATGGAGTAGTAAATGAGTAACATCCGTATTGCTTTGGAAAAGAAATTTGAACAGCACCGCATTGTGATTTGGAACGATTCAAAGACTGAGTTCCAGGAAGAATTTGCTCAGCTCGAAATTCCAGGCATAACAAAGACTGCTTTGGCGGACAATGAATTCGGCTTAAAAATCCGCATGCTCCACACGGAACCCAAAGCAAAATTCTTGGTATATCGTGCGGGTGAAACCCCTGAACCCACGCAAAACTGGTTGCTCGATGTGGAACTCTCCCAAGGTGTATTCCAAGCAGATCAGGCCTCGCTTTGGCTAATCGAACTCGGACTGGGCCAGGAATTTTATCAACTAAGCGTGCAGCATAAAGAATTCTTTGCGAGCAAAGAACGTCGCGAAGCTTTGATGCGTCTGATTTCCCCAACAGACTCACTTCCAATGGTACAGCGAAAAATGATCGCGGTCAGTACCCGGTCTGGCTCCATAGAAATTCAACTAATCCTGGAACGACTCCTTTGTGAACATGCCGATAAAAAGTCAGATTCCGTTTCCCTGCTTGCCCGTTTTAATCTCGACAGCCTCTTCTGGGATTGGATGGCTAGTAGCTTAGAATACAAGTCCGAGCTACCCAGCGTAGCTGAACTAAGTCTTTTGCTATTCAAGAACGCCCTGAAGCAAAGCCTCGGTGAGCGTGGTACACTGCATCAAGATGCACTGATATTTTTGCAACGGTTCCGGGATAGCCGAATTTCGGCGGATGCCTATAAAGAATTGTCTGCATGGGCAGCCAAAGAACTGGGAGTGGATAAGCTTCTCGACGGCTTGGTGGTATCTGTCCTCAAAGAAATGGATTGGTTCCAATGTGTCGAGGAAAAATTGCTGGTCAAGCTCGCCAATGGCCTCTTTGAAAAGTCACTCCCTTTGGATACCTGTGCCGACATTGGCTCCATGCGGGTACATAGCCTCTGGGCAAAGAACTTTGAACATCATTATGGAATGTTGCAGCATGCTGAGCATTTGCAAACCGAGCTAAACCTCTGGAAGCCCTCAATGGGAGACGCCTTACAGACCGTGGAGCGTTATTGCCATGCCGATTTTCGGATTGACCAGGCTTACCGCAAGATGCTTTTTCATTTCCGCGAGGCGGGTCAGCCCCAGTTTCTAAAGGCCTTGTGCGAATCTCTGGATGGCTTTTACAATAACCGTTTCTTGTTGCCCTTGTCAAACGCCTGGCAAGCCCATGTGGATGCAATGCCAAATTGGAACATTGAGGGAATCAAAAGGCAAAGGGACTTTTTTACAGACCATGTGCAACCCGTTTTGGATACTGGGCGGGAGAAGATTTATGTGGTGATTTCCGATGCGTTACGCTATGAGGTTGCAGAAGAGCTGCAGCGTGCAATACTGAAGGAAAACCGCTACGAAGCCACATTGAATCCAGTCCTTGGAGTCTTGCCAAGCTATACGCAGTTGGGAATGGCCGCCCTACTGCCCGGGAAATCCCTTTCCATTCGCGATGATGATACCTCCTTGACTCTGCGCGATCAGATGCCCACCAATGGTACAGAGTATCGTGGAAAAGTGTTGGCGATCAAGTCGGGTGTGAGCACCAAGGCAATCACCAGCAAAGATTGGATGGCCTTGAATCGGGAAGATTCCCGCGAGCTTTTAAAATCTGTTTCCACACTTTACATTTACCATGATGCGATTGACGCAGTAGGGGACGACCGCCAGACGGAAGACCGGCTCCCCAATGCCTGCGAAGAGGCGCAAAAGGAACTTTTGCAAATTATCAAAAAGCTTGCCAACGCAAATGCGAGCAATATCCTGGTAACGGCAGATCATGGTTTCCAATATCGGTACACGACTCCAGAGCCTAGCGACTATTGCTCTGAGCCAGCACAAGGTTCGGGAATTTTGTGCAAGGACCGTCGCTTTGTCTATGGCCATGGTTTGCAAGCTTCCGATGCATTCAAGAAATGGACTTCAGCAGAAATTGGCCTAGAAGGAAATTTGGAATTTCTCTTCCCGAAATCCGTATTGCGGTTGCGCCTAAGTGGTTCTGGAAGTCACTTTGTGCATGGTGGCACCAGCTTGCAAGAGGTTATTGTTCCTGTACTGGCCGTTAACATCAAGCGAGTGCAGGATGTGGAGCCCGTGGGCGTGGAGGTTCTGCGCCGTTCGGAGTACATCACCTCGAACCAAGTGCTGATCACGGTTTACCAGACTGATGCCTCTTCGGAAAAGCAACCAGGCCGTTCCCTTCGTGCGGCATTCTATGATACGAAGGGCGAACTGCTTTCCGATATCCGTGAATTTGTGTGTGATTCGACTGCAGAAGCACCTCGCGAGCGCGAGCAAACCATCAAATTCTTGTTGACGAGCAGAGTAGATCAATACAATCATCAAGACATCGAACTCCGCCTTGAAGAGCGCATTGGCTCAACCACCCAATACAAACCTTACCGCAGTCCCTGGCGCTATCAAGTGCGCAAGGGCTTTGCCAGCGATTTTGAATAAGAGGACCTATGACCCAGCTAACACTCGATCAAAAAATCAACGCTCATTTTCCCGGTTTGGTTGTTCGCAAAGATTTGACCAAAATGGTCAAGGGCAACGCCATTGTTCCCTCTTATGTACTCGAATATTTGCTTGGCCAATATTGTGCAACCAATGATGAGACGAGCATTCAGTCTGGAATTGAGTCCGTCAAAGATGTGTTGCGCAAGCACTATGTTCATCGCAATGAATCCGGACTCGTTCGTAGCACGATTAAGGAACGGGGGCGCCACAAGGTGATCGATAAAATCTCCGTGGATCTGAACGACAGAAATGATTGCTATGAAGCCACCTTCTCGAACCTTGGAATTAAAAAAGTCCTTGTTGATTCGGACACTATTAAAAAGCATCCAAAGCTCCTAGTGAGTGGGGTCTGGTGCATTGCAGACTTGGAATATCTTCATAGCGAAGAAAAAGATGGTGTGCCGTGGATTCTCAGCTCCATAAAGCCGATCCAGATGTCTCACTTTGAGTTGGATGGATACTTGCAAGCCCGCAAGGCTTTCACCACCGAGGAATGGATTGATGTTTTAATCCAATCGATGGGCTTTGATCCATCGCAGTTTGGGAAGCGAAATAAGCTACTTCAATTGGTCCGCATGATTCCTTTCTGTGAACGGAATTACAACTTGATCGAGCTTGGCCCCAAAGGCACAGGTAAATCTCACATATATTCCGAATTTTCGCCTCATGGTACTTTGATCTCGGGTGGCGAAGTCACCTCGGCAAAGCTCTTTGTAAACAACGCTTCTGGAAAGATTGGCCTGGTTGGTTATTGGGATACCGTAGCCTTTGATGAATTTGCAGGCAAGGACAAGCGTGTCGATAAAGCGCTGGTCGATATCATGAAGAATTACATGGCCAACAAGTCGTTCTCCCGCGGTGTGGAAACACTCGGTGCAGAAGCGTCGATGGTGTTCGTGGGCAATACCCAGCGGACGGTGCCCTACATGCTCAAGCATAGTGACTTGTTTGAGGATCTACCGGAGAAATTTCATGACTCGGCTTTTTTGGACCGCATCCATTTTTATATCCCAGGTTGGGAGGTGGATATTATCCGTGGAGAAATGTTCAGTAACGGATATGGCTTTGTAGTGGATTACCTGGCCGAAATCCTGCGCAATTTCCGAGGCATGGATTTCTCGCTGCTTTATTCCCAGTACTTCCAGCTTCATAAAAGCCTTTCCACTCGCGACCGGGATGGAGTACACAAGACCTTCTCGGGCCTCATGAAAATTTTGTTCCCCAACCAAGATGCTACCCCAAGCGAGGTGGAAGAAATCCTGCGCTTCGCCATAGAGGGTCGTCGTCGGGTAAAAGACCAATTGATGCGTATTGATCCGACCTTTGAACCCGTTCGCTTTGTCTACTCCAGCGCGGGTCAGGGCGATCGCTCGGTAAAAACTCTGGAACAGGAGCTTTACCCCCAATATTTCCAGGAAGAAGAACCCTCTGCGCCTGCACAAGAACCTGCATCGCCCGCCGTCCCTGTTGCTGCAACTACCGGCCCGGAACTCAAGGAACAGCACCGGGTATTGGCAGAAAATGCGCGTGGCATCAGTTATGAATCTTTGTTTGGTGCATACCTTGAAAATTGCCATAAGATTACGCTCACAGACCCATATTTAAGGCTTTTCTATCAGCAGCGGAACTTGATGGAATTTCTGGAGTGTGTTGCCAAGCACAAACCGGATGAGGAAGAGGTGGTGGTGGAAGTGCTCACCATTGCAGATGAATTTAAGCAGGAGCAGCAGGTCGCAAATTTCGAGAAAATGGTAGGGTCCTGTGCAACGGTCGGCATCGAGCTCAAATGGGCGTTTGATGGTACGGGCCATATCCATGCAAGGCATATCGTAACCGATACGGGTTGGAAAATCATTTTGGATCGAGGTCTCGATATATTCCAGCCATACGAGATGAACGATGCTTTCTCAATGGCAAATCGCTTGCAAAGTAAGCGCGCCTGCAAACAGTTTGAAGTGAGCTGGGTTAGAATTCAGGGATAAATCGAAACCAGTTTTCTAGCAAATCCCAATCAATTGCGTCATTATATGACGCACCCTTATCGTAACCTTGCTACATGAGCAACAAAACAACTCCGCACAACACCCCATGGAATTACCCGGAAGAGCGCGCCTTCCGCCTCCTCTCCCGCCTCAGTCTGCGCACCGGAACCACCGCCGAGGAACGGAGGCGCATACAGGAGGAGCTTCGCGTCATCAAACTGAAGGGGGTCGCACGAGGAATCATGATCTGTTTTCGCATCAAAGAGTGGATGCGCGACATGCGCCTTGGGGCATGCGAGGTGGTTGGCCACCTGGGAAACCTGCAAATCACCTACGCCCTTGGGCTAAGTCAAATTCACCCCATCCAGTATGGCTTGGCCTATGAGCGCAAGTGGAATCCCTTACGCGAAACAAAGGGCGCCGAACTATTCCTTGAGATTCCCTGGAATACCGTTCCCTCGGTGATCAGCCTTCTGCAAGAGCACTTTGAGGACGATCTAAAACAATTGGATACCGAATCCGATGGCCGCATGGGATTTGAAATGGGTACCGACATATTTCTGGATATCCGCCCCAGCTCTGTCCCTTCCCTGCGCTTGACCGATGCCTCGAAAATCCCCCTGGACCATGCTCCCACCTGGGAACGGATCGCCCAGGCCAAGCTCCCCTGGGTGGACCAGGTAACCGATTTGGTGCGACTGAGGAATTCCTTGAAGGCACACCCTCCTTCTTCTATTATCGATCTCTGCAGTCAATTGGAAAATGCGAATGGCTTGCGCCATATTCCTGAGGTGGAATCTGGGCAATTTGATTGTGACTGGCTGCAGGAGTTTACCGAAAATACCTGGATGAGCCTTGCCCATGCGGAACTCTGGTTTCGCCGAGTTTCCAAATCCTCCTTTTCCGATTGGGAGGAGCTGATGGCCCAGGGCCTGGATTTACCAAGTGCAGAACGCTTTGTCGCCCACGCACGCAGGGCTCCCCTGAAATATGTCGGCCTGGTTGAGGCTCTGCGGGTGTACCAATGCGCCTATTTGGGGGAGGTATGCGCATGGCTGTGAATCCATTCCCCCCCAGAGCCACAGACCTCGATGGCCAAAGGCCCATCGGGTTCCGCATGTATTATTGCTCCGGCAATAATTATTGTCAACGAACTCGAAAGGCAATCCCCTGCACGGTGATCACAGATGCATGATACACAAGGGATTGCAGGCAGGAACGGTGATGCTCCACACAGTGGATAGCGCTCCACTTGATATGCCGGTTTCGCCTCGGCGATTACCGGCACATATCCACTG
>CAIRAY010000028.1 GCA_903876665.1 uncultured Fibrobacterota bacterium
AAGCTTCGAACTCTCGGAGAGAGTTTGACCCATCCACCAGGGACGGTGGATGGGGACTATGCCGCACAGGCATAGCCCGCAGGGTGAGCCACAGGATGTGGCGAATCTATCTCTCCTCCTCCTGAAACTGCAATAGGCCTGCCCCTTGGGGTGGGCCTTTTTCCATTTCTGTCGGCGTACCATCCGAAAACCGGGTACAAGAAATGGTCAAGCCAGCAGGGCTCCGTGTATGTCGGAAAAGGCAACCGCTAAATACATCGGGGAACTCGAGTTCCCAATGGAAGAACCGGTATTGCCGAACCACGCTTTGCAAGGTGCTCTGTTGCTCAGCACTCAGGTGCAAAAAGTCTTTGGGCATGGGTGCAATCGAAAGCTTAGCCAAGGGCCAGAACCAAATGGCGCACCAGGTATCGAGGGTGCGTTTGAGGTCCGCAATCACAGGGTTCGCAAGGATCTTTTCTTGGTAGTACTTGGCGCGTTCCTCACTCTGGTGCACGGGCATGCGGTGCATTTTGCGAAGCACCTTCAATGCCTCTTGGTGCACTTGCATGGGGTCGGTTTGGCTTGCCGTGTCTTGGGTCGCAAGCTGGCCTGTGATGGTATCGACCAGTTGCCGCGTCACTTCGCCCGTGCGCAAGGTTTTGATCTGATTGGTCCATGGGCCCTTGCTACCATCGCCGCCTTCGCGTTGCCAGGCCATGGCTGGGTAATGGTGGAAGTTCGCGAGCCAACAACCGACTTGGGAATTACCGCACTTGATCTTGTGACCCAAGAACTCAAAGGGCAGGTCGCGATCCATGGTCTCGATCCACAGGGCAAGCCGCGCAAGCTCTACCGCCAAGGGGTCTCAGATAATCAATACCTTAGCGCAATGACTGTGGATGGGAGACATAGACCTTCTGCGTCAATGCTCCAGTAGCAGACTTGACCACATAGACTCCAGGCAAGCTGACAATTCTTGAAACTTGCTCCTTCATGTTTGCAGGATTACCCAGCTCCACAACTCCGACCTTACTGCCAGACAGGCTATACACAGTATGCTGGCCAGCATCATAAAACCCATTACCAGTAATGGTTGCCACAGGAACCGAGATCTTGAAAGCAAGCCAATCCAGGTTGCCATAGGCACCATCGATCACGAGCTGCAGAACATGCCTTCCAGCAGTCAAATTTGGAGTTGTTCCTTTCACAATTGAATACGTGTCCCAACTTCCTGTATTAGGAATCTTGACCGTATCGATGAAGGGCAAATTATCCAACAGTATCCGAAATGAAGCTCCATCGCCACCAGAAGACACATTTGCTTCCCAATCATAAGCACCGGCATTGGCAACATCTACGGTGTATTCAAGCCATTCCGCGGCTGTGGTCCAACCTAGTTTATAGCCGCTTGTCGCATCACCGGCAATATCAACACCATCCGTACGATAGATGTTTCCGCTATTGACTGCATCTGCATCATGGTATGCCACACCTTCGCCACCCACATCATAGTTCTCCGCTTGTACTGTACCCGGAATCGTTGCGGAACTATAGGCTCCTTGAGGAATCGCCGAGGATGAGGAGAGCGCAACAGAGGAAGAGGAAACAGGAGGATTACTGGCCACGAATTTCCACCATTTGAGACCCGCAGTAGAATCTGCACCGGTGAACTTTAGGTACACGGCGGACACAACTCCGCTAAGACCGGTGAGAGTGCATTCTGTGGTGGTGAAGCCAGTCCATGAGCCCGTACTGGGGATTGAGCATGTCCCTGCAAGGGTCCCTGTTGGAGACCCCGAGCGGATTTCCACTTTATTGTTTGCGTTTAGACTCGATGCATTCACCTGGAACTTGGCCGCTCCCGTACCAAAATCCACATTGGAAAGGCGTAGCCAGGAGGTTCCCGATGGCTTAGGCATTAGCATGCTGTAGGGGGGCGCATTGGGTACAAGGACTGTGCGGCTCCGCACACTCTGTTGCAAGGAGCTGGTCGTGGCAGGGATGGAATCATAGGGATTAAAGTTCCCGATTTTTGCTGGGCCTGCATTGGTAAAAACCATATTCTTAAAAGTTCCGTCTGCATTATATTCCAACACATCAATACTTACGCTGCGGTGTAAGTCGGGCTTGCTGTCATTGTTGGCAATGGCAACGCGACGATCGTGATAGGCTGCATACCACTTGCCTTTGAATTCGGCAAAACCATGATGGTTGTTGTTATAGGCGTTGATATTCGTTCCGTTAATATTGGGATTCTTCAATACAGTCCCCTTATAAGCCCATGGACCGGTGGGGCTATTGCTGGTGGCATATTTAATCGTTTGACCTTGAGCATTGTAACTCAAGTAGTAAGTACTATTACGCTTCGTGATATAGGGAGCTTCAAAAGAACTATCGGTTCCCGTGACCTTAATCATGGCCCCATCAACGGTGATCATGTCGCTTTTTAGCTTGATCATGCGGAAGTTATTTCCATAATTTGCCATGTTAGGGTCTGTGCTACCCCCTCCACCACCCCAAATCAAATAACCTTGACCATCGGTATCCACAAATACACCCGGATCAAAACACCAGACCACATTGTCACACAGATTTCCACGACTCGCATTATGATCCACAATGGCATGACCCACTGGATCAATATAGGGGCCTGCTGGGCTTGAGGCGGTGGCCACACCGATTCCACTTGTAGAATTTGGATAGTAGATGTAAATCTTGTTGTTGCGCCAGACCGCTGCAGGGGCCCAAGCGGAACCCGCCCACGAAACATCACGAGGAACACGGAATACTTCCCCATGATCCGTCCAGTTCACCATGTCCTTTGAGGAAAGTGCATAGTAAGCTTTGATGTTATAGCCCGTCACGCTCTCATCATCAAGGTCGGCAATGATCCAAAACTCATCATTAATGACAAGCGCAGTCGGGTCTGCCAGATAATGGTAATTAACGATCGGATTGTCGGCTTGAACAGCTGCGGAACAACCAAGAATACTTGCGAGCGCTATTTTGAAAAATGAATTTTTCATATTTACATCCAATAGTTTAGGCTTAGTTGCCAAGTCCAACGCGTCTGCCATTCAAATCAAAGCGTAATGAATTCTTGTTGATATTGGATGCAGAGGGGATTTTTCCCTTAGCATTGAAAGTGGATGTAGGTACCGGAATGGAAAACTCAATCCAATCCAGATTAAAATAGGGACCATCCACGACTAAACGTAGCGTATGCGAACCCGCTGGAAGTACTGTCGTAGTTCCGCTCAAAGTAACATAGGCATCCCAATTTCCTTGATTGGAAACAGTGATGTTACCGGTAATATTACTCGTGCTATCCAATAACACATGGAAAGCAGAGCCATCGGCCCCAGACGAGGCTTTTGCGCTCCAGGCAAGTACGCCCGCAGTAGGAATTGTCACCGCATATTCAAGCCATTCGCCGGCAACAGACCAGCCAATCTTATACCCAGTCCCCAGATCACCCGTCACATCCACACCATCGGTTCGGTACACATTTCCACTGTTAGCGGCATCGGCATCGTGATAGGAAACGCCTTCTCCACCCAAATCGTAGTTTTCCGCCTCAATCTTACCAGGCAGCGAAATCGCAGAGGCTCCATAGGGTTTCTGCTCTACCACCACGGGGGGTACACCGGGGGTAATTACCGTCGATGGGGCATGGCGTTTAAGAGATGCCACCAAGCTATCATAAGCAGGCTTCTTGTTGTAGCTACGGTCATAGAGAAGCGCCGAGGCGATCTTCGTTTGTGTGTCAAGCCATGAATATTTGTCGGTAAGACCCCAGATCAAGAATGTTTTCATGTTGGGCTCTTCTAAGAACACATCCATGTACTGAGCATACCGGTGGCCTTGATCCTGTAATTGGGTAGCCGAGGGCAGGGTGGTCCCTTGGTCAAAGGCAATATCAAGCTCGGTTATTTGCAGCGTAAGCCCATTCTTGGCAAGCGCTTTCGCAAGGGCACGAATATTCGCCGGGCCATTTGCGTTACCCACGCCGACATGAGTCTGAGAGCCGACACCGGTAATTGGAATTCCATTCTTCACCCACTTGTCCACGGCAGTCAGAAGGAATTTGACCTTATCACTTGTCGTCACACCACCCTCCAGACCATAGTCGTTATAATAGAGCTCGGCATCGGGGTCTGCAGCATGGGCCCAGACAAAAGCGGAGTCGATAAAATCGTCGCCAATCACTTTCTGCCAAATGGATTGTGTTCCGCATGAGGTAGTTCTCCAGCCTACAGGCCAGTCACAGATAGCCTCATTGACCACATCCCATTCCTTAACTTTTCCCTTATAATGGCCTACAATTGTGGTGATATGATTCTTTAATGCCGCAAGCAAGGTCTGGCGAGTCCAAGTACCCCCAGTGACCCAACCTGGAATTTGCGCATGCCAAGCCAAGGTATGTCCACGAACAATAGAACCATTTGCTAGTGCGTAATTGTACATCTTGTCTGCATTGGTCCACCGGAAGGTATTCTGGGTGGGTTCCATGGCATCGAACTTCATTTCGTTTTCTGCAACGACAATGTTAAAGTTCTGCTTTTGCAGTGTTTCATAGGTTGCCTCGGTGCTCCCATTAAACCAACCTGAATTCAGGATGGTCCCCACATAGCGCCCACGCTCAGCCGCTAAGGAACGAATGGTCTCTTGAGCCGAAACATCGCTTGCTCCGGTAAGTCCTATGCTAACCACTAAGCCATATATGAATTTCATAGAATCTCCTCGATTATTTATAGAGAAGATATATGGAATAGGCCGATTATTTTTGGGTGTTGCTCGCTATGTCATTGACAAAATGTCCATGCGACCACGGGATATTGGATCCTGCAATTATCGCAGCAGGTGGTCTTGGGAGACTCCATACAAACGAATATCATCTATCCAGAATTCGGAACCATCCGTGGAGAAGATGCTGATGTTTGTCACCGAATCCCGGATAGTTTCCCAACCCATGTTTCCGCCTGCTGAATCTGCACCCAAAAGGTCGGATGGCGCTATGGCAACACGGGTCCAAACCGAATCTGCAACAAGGTGCTTCCATGCTTTTCGACCCGTTAACTCCTTAATATTATTCTCGAAAGCTATGGAGTAATTCCCATCTCCCTTCGCCCAGAATTCAATGGAATCCATGGTATAAATGCTATGGGATTTTTCTCCGAGTGGGGTACCGATCAAAACCCATTCAGGAGAATCCGCATGATAGAGTATATGAACGGCCTTACCACTTCTTCCTGAGCCTGCCGGCTGGATGGCTTGCGAAAAATTCTCGCCTACAGCAGGGGTGATGGTTGCACTATCGCTAATGACTTTAAACCAGTAGCTCAAAGGGACAGGAATTGGCATGGCATTACGATCATTGCCATCTTCAAAATCATCGACCAAAATGGAATTCAGCTTTAACTTGGTGCTAGAAGAGAACCCAGCCCATAAGTCGGGGTGCCCTGGATCAATGGCCAAGGGCTTTCCCCAGCAAAATGACCAAGCGGACAGCGTATCGCTTGCATCCTCAATTCGAATCCGAATCTCTGCGCGAGCGGCAAGAGAATCATAGCGAGCCCGGTCAATCACCAAACCTTTGCCTGTAGCCGCAAACACTCTGAGATCCGCACCATCTGCCCGGGCTTTGCTAAAATCAAAATTCGACGAATCCAGAAACAGGGTAACCACCGTTGGAAACTGCACCGGACGCATCCAGTCTGAGATAAGATCTGATGCCATTAGACTCCGTGCATGAGCCCATGTAGAAGGGTCTTCCATTGCCACAGTAGGAGCCGTCAATAAACCAAGTCCAAGGGTATCTCCAGCAAGCACGGAGAATTCTTCCTCTGCAAGCAACTTAGAATCGGAAGCGCTCCACGCCATGAGACGCAAGGAACCCACGGGTAGATTCGCGATGGTAAAATTCCCCAGGGAATCGGTAGGAACAGAAATACTCAACCCATAAATTTGCACCCAAGCAAAATCAACACTGTCTGGGAGCGAGACTCGGCCTTGAACTGCGCCAAGTGTATCTAAAATTACCTGGTATTGAGCTTCTGGACCGGGTATCGGCGTGGGTAAAGGAATACACTCCACCAATGCGGTCCCCGATCAATTCGAGGACATAGCTTCCCACGGGTAGGTCAACAATATGAACCCATCCATTCTTATCCGTATAACCTTTGAAGATCATTCCGGAATCAACGGAACTACCGGGTTCACCCAAATACCAAGAGGGTCTTAAAGAATACTGAGCATTGCCCGCTTTCTTGCCGTCTGGCTTGACCACTTGGAAGGCTACCGAGTTCTCGGTCTCCATGGTATTGCCCGCTGACTTTGGATTCCGGTCACAGGATACAGCCAAGAAGGCCACCAGGTAGAGGAACAGTTTGAAAGAATTCATGTTCTGGCCTCCTGCTTTTGGGCAACCGGAAATAAGGCCATATTAAGATGCATTATTCTGTCTGGACCTGCACATTCTTCTACCCTTTTTTGGACTTGGCGACGGAATTCGCGTGCCATTTCCTTGAGCTCCTGCAAGCATTCCTCATCAACGGCCATGGTCAAGGTGGAAATATCCCGTTGCTCAACGGGGATCGTATCCAGTGAATTAGCGCCAAGCTGCATGACCTGCTTTTGAAACTGCCTGACAGCTTGGGCTTTCGCTGGGCCACTTACGGTTAAATGGGTTTCGGCCAGAGCCAGCTTTTCGGAAGGCAGGCGCGTGACCATACCTAAATCTTTAAGAAGCTCGATGGCTTCCCGGGCTTGGTCCTCGGTGATGGGCGGAATAATACTACGGGCAATCAAAGCCGGGTCTGCATTACCGCGCGTCACTTCCAGAAGCGCCCGCACCGTCGCTATCCACCACTGACCGAGGAACTGTAGCTCCTTCTCGCTGAGCTCATGCCGGCGCACATCGCGGAGCGCAAACGCCTTGTCGAGCAATTCTTGCTTTTTTTGCTGGGAACGGGAGCGCGAAGCCGCGATCAACAGGTCAAAATATTCCGCAGGCCTTCCAGTCAAGCACAGCATATCTTTGGCCATGGGGACACAGCGACTTGGTAAGTGCTGTTCTTTTTGCAGAATTCGAAAAAGCTGACTGGCATCGAGCCCAAGCTTGCTCCCGAGCATGCGGTAGGAATACAATGGCATCTGCGACTTGCGCTCCTCATAATAGGAATGCAATAGATCACGATAGTCCATGACATCAAAGACAGTGGGCATAGCCTAAGTATATACTGAAGATGGCCAAATTTCCATTTCTAGCTATGCGGCCCTATGGACAAAATGTCCATAGGGGTGTTCAAACCAAGGAAAGAGCACCTCTATTCATTCGCTTTGCAACGAATTACGCAAGAACCCCCAAAACCGCGATCATTTCGGCAATCACCTGCAAATCCTCGCCATCCTCTATTATAATAGGCTCAAAATCCTGGTTTAGGGGCTTAAGGACAATCCGACCCTCACGCTCACCAGATTCCTTACCCACTATTTGTGAACTATCAAATATTTTAACGGTATATTGGCCGCCATTCTCTGGGTCGCTGATGGAATGGTGTTGCACGAGCAAGGTTCTCCCTGTGCGAGCACCAGCAACACCATGCTGGAACAAGCAATAACTGCCGTTCGGTATTTTGGGCTCCATGGACTTACCCACCACTTTTGCGACAAACATTCCCGGGCCCAGCCGCTTGCCGGTTTCCGGGACAACCCATCGCAGGGTTTCCACATCGAGTGATTCACCGAAGGCACCGGCCGCCGCTTTGAGGCTCAAAAGCGGGACGGCGTTCTGGAAGGGAATCAATTTTGTATTTGACGCAAGCTCAGAGAAGGGCAATTTGATAATCTTCTGGTCTTCCAATGTCTGCGTGGAATCCATGGATACAAACCAATCCCTTGAAGAAGAACGAATCGCTTCTGCATCCTTTTTGCCTAGTAGCAACTTGCCCAGCTTGTAAAAATGACTGGACATTGTATTAGCCTCTAACAATTGAGTAGCTGCAATTGCAATCACTTCATAGCCGAGATTGCGCAGCACCTCCCGGATTTCCAAATCCTTCTGCTTTGTCTCTGGGTTTCCGTGTAGATGCTTAGATAGCCCATCCAGATAAATGCATATGCCTTTTTCTTCTGGATCATCTCCTTGGAAAAAACAGTCTGGCTCAGTATGTGGATATGGCTTTCCGATCGCAATTCGATGGTGCCAAATTGGTTCAGGGAAACCGGCTCGTTCTAACATTGCTCTTAGGGCCTGCTCCGCTGAATTAACGGGTAGCTCGCTAGAGGATGGACCAGAGGCTGGCATCTTTTGAGGAATATCATGCGAGAAGGTTAGTTTGTCACCCACTTGAATCAAGAAGTCCAACGCCACTTTTCGATTGAGGTGCTGATGATAAAATGAATTCTCGTAGGTGAGCATGCAGTCTACACAGGCGGTTTCGCATACCGATGGGCAGTCAGACAACAATGTTCTCATTGCCTGAATGACTGAGGGCATTTCCTGCAAGATCTGCTGCAACAAGCCAGAACCGCCAGGCATGGGATCATAGATCAATACATCCAGTTTTTCTACCCCAATTTTCGGCAATACCAGAATGGAAAGATCATTGATTTCCATGTCCAGTAGTTCAGTTGCACCCATGCGCAATGCTTCCGCAATCGAATAAGCCGTTTCTCTGTTAGGAAGGTCTTTCAGGACAATAGAATCGACAACGACATCGGCATAAAAGCCCATGTTACGCGGTGCTTTCTTGCAATGTTCAGAATGCCATTCAATGAAGGAAGTGATTTCGGCATCCGAAGCAAAGGGGGAGCGAGAGGCGCCACACACAACACATAAGGGATAGCCTGGAGCCTTCTTATCATCTCCCATGTTACGATTGGGGCCGACATTCACTAACCTCAAATAAGTTGACTTGCGGAAGAGTAGTTCCGTGTTCCCCCATAAAAAGGCTTTACCACCGGCATGCCGATCTAGTTCTGTTCCATATACGGCGACTCCCATTCGGAAGCGGAATTCTTCATCATCTTTGATGTGAGCGACTAAAGGGAGTTCAACATCACAGATTTGAACTGCAGGTAAAGTCAGATCTCCGACAGACTGTGTTTGGTCTTTCGCAACAACACCAACGGATACTACCGCTTGATTCGCTGGATCGATTTGAAAGAGTTGCGGTGCGTCTGGTTCAAGATGATAGTTGCGTGGAGTAAAACGCTGCCCATTGGCATAAATCATATTGCCTGGCACATACTCGCGCAACGCCATACCTGTTGGTCTACGGAGCGCGTAATCTTTCGCACCATAGATATATGTGGGTACAGAGGCTGTTCCCAAAATGGAACCAGTTTCCAGCCCGTAGCCAGGCAAGAATCCTTCGGCGGCTAATACTGCGTAGGTGTTGGTGTCGTCAACGCCTTCGGCTTCGGAGCGGCCACGGAAGCTTTGTGACTTTAACCGTTTCACAATGCGGTCGCAACGATCGTATGTTGATTGGTCATCTTTTTCGAGAGTTCCCAATTTTTTCCGAAGTTCATCTAACCGGCGCATTTGATTCAGTGCCCAATCCAGGCGCTTCTTGATTGTCTTGAGAACATCGCGGAGGCATGGAACCATTTGGGCAGTGTACTGTTCCAATTTTTCTGCTCGAATAATTTCAGCATCATCAACTGGCCAATTCTGTTCTGCGAATACTGTGGCAATTGATTTCTGGATCTGCGCTGAATGAATGCGCAGAATAGATTCTAGGGATTCCAAGGTCGGTAGGGTTTTGCGAATATGACCTAACTCGTCAAATAGGTAGTCACGGACTTGGGTTGGAAAGGAAGCTTTAAGCACTTGCTTGAGTTGTGGGTCTTCGATACGATGCAAAACCGTCAAAATGGTTGCGTGCACATGCTTGCGTACCATCAATTCGTTGCTCATGCCAAAACTTGGCGGACTCACTTTGCCTCGAAGCATTTTAAGAGGATCAGCAAAGTAAATCTGATCATGACTTTGTGGACGTGCATAGGTCAAATTCACAGCGACCCGATGCCTACGGCCAGCACGGCCTGCGCGCTGCCAGTAGTTTGCAGGGTGTGGTGGGACATTTCGCATCAGCACCGTATCCAGCGCACCAATGTCCACACCCATTTCAAGAGTCGGCGTACAGACTAGGGTATTGATGGCTAGTGAGTCGCCCTTGAACATATTCTCAATGCGTTCCCGTTCTTCGTTGGGAACTTGTGCGGAATGTTCTCGAGGTTTGATCAGCTCATAGTCCTGATCCAATACATTCAGATCATAACTATCACGATCTTCCTTGATCCATTTCATCTTGCCCTTACAACGCCACCCTACGCAACTATCGTGCGGGACTTGACGGACATGCTTGCGATGACAGGCATCACAGCGATAGTAACCTTTATGCGGAAGTATGCGAATTTTATCGGCATCGATTTGATATACGCCAGAACAATCAGACAACGCTTTGCCTTTTGCTCCTTCCAGTTTTACTGGAACAAGGATGTGCAAGTCTTCAACAAGAAGTTTCCAGAGGGACCGTAAAAATTCTTCACCCTTTTCATCTGGCACTCCCCACATTTTCACCATATTCTTAATGGTATTCGCATTGGCTTTGCCTGTAAGCCAAGTTTTTACACGAGCATTGTCCTTGGCTTGTTTTTCAAGACGAAGGCCACAGGGCAAGCCACGTACAATCGATAAGTAGCCACGCTGCACTTCTCGATCGCCATCCATCCAGTACTTGCTGAATATTTTCTCAATCGGGTCAAACAGCAGATGGTGCTGGCGACGCATGGTGTCGAGCATGTGCTGAATACCTTCGCACAATTCGACAGGCCGCAAACCGATCTGGTCCGCCCATTCCACCACAAAAGGAGTGGATGCTGTTAAGCCTAAATATTCAATAGCAATGCGCCCCCATGGTTCCAGACCTACCATAATTCTAGGAGCTACGGTAATCTCTTGCAAAACCTGCATGCGCAGGAATTTGCGTCGCTCTTTCTGATGTTGTTCACCCGCTTTTTCTTTCCAGTATTCATCCCAGACTTCTGGAACCAAGGCGCGGGAAAGACTATCATCCCGGTCTAAAATTCCATCGATTTTACCGACTAAGTCACCAATCGATTGCCCGCTTTCCAGGGACCGGTACATCATGGCACGCAATCTGAATTTACGGGCATGGTCACGCATCCAACCTGCCTGGAACGCAGCATCCTGGCGGTTATCTGTAAAGAGCAGTAGACGCTTACGCTCGGCATGATGGATCATTTCTTGGGCAAGAATATGAACATCTGCGGTTGCCACCGCTTTGATTTCTCGGATCGGTTCACGGAATTTGCTCCCATTCCTACGGCCATCTGCGGAACAGCTGATACAGCGCTTCAGTTTCCCTGGTTCGTCTTTTGCAGAACGGGCAATGCGTATGGGGCGCAACGTTCTACTTGCTCCACAACTTGCACACGTCACCTCGGTATGGGAGTGGACTGTACCGCACATTACACAAATGTGAATTTGTGCCAGCTTCACCGCTTCCTCTTCTTCATCACCTTCGCCAATGGTCGCATCCACCATCAACACACGGCATCCACCTAAGTTCTGATCGAGCTTTCGCCAATAGCGGTGATCCTTATCGAGCACCAAGCCACCTTCTGGGAGAGTGCCCTCAAAGTGAAAATCATCAAGGTGGTGTTCTAAATAGTGCTGACCACAACGGAAGCAGTTTAACACAGGCCAATGAGCCTCTTGCACCTTTCGCTTTGCAATATCGGATGCGTGCTGTTCAGGCGAAAGCCAAAGCTTGGCTTTGTCTTGGATACCCGAAAATGATACCACAGCACCACCGACTCCACGAATGAACCCGTGCATCACAGGACGCAAAAGGGAACGACCTTCAAACCGGGCTGCAACACCTAATGCCAACCATGCTAAGACTTCTTCTTCGGAAATATCACGCTGAATATTGGTTTTCAGTTCTTCCAATAAATCATCTAGTTTTTGTGGCTTTTCGAGTAAACGGCCTAGCTGATAGGCAATTTCGTTACCCGTCAAAACATGGTATAATGAAGTTGCCCAATTCGAAGCATCAATAGCCTTCCCCACCCAATTTTGCAAAAGGCTTGCAACAAGTGAGCCTTCTTCAGAATCGAGAGCGTTCAATATTTGCATCAGTGTTTCGTGACGCGGTTCTGGCATTGCATTCGGAATAATCCGTCTTTCTTGCCATGCGTCTTCGCTATACTCTTCACCAATAATATTCACACCCTGGGCTTGCACACCAAAAAACCGGGATGCAAATGCACTGCCCGTTTCCTGAGCCGATTCAGGGTCACCAAGGGTCGCTGAAGTGGCAATGCATGTGGTTTGCGCAGACTCAGATGAACACAGGGTTTTGAGTCTACGGATCAAGCAGGCGGTTTCAGCACCACCCGCTCCGGTAAATGTATGGGCTTCATCCACAACAAGAAAATCAAGCTTAGCGCCATGGAATAACTCGACATCTTTGCCACGTGTAAGCAACAATTCCAATTGCTTGGTGTTGGTGATTAGTAGACGAGGTGGCGCCTGGCGCATAGCCTCACGCGAGCACACTTCTTCACAAGGGTGCACCGCTTCATCGCGTTTTTCTTCCCTCGTTTTTTCGAGAGCTTTCTTGTAATCTGCACGGCTTGAACCCGCACTTAGACGTTGACCCGTAACATTCGCCTCATCATCAGGAGTTTTACCCACATACATGCCAAAGCTAACACCAGTCCCTGCCAAAAATTCACGCAAGCGCCCCAGCTGATCTTCGGCAAGCGCATTCATGGGATAAAGGATGATTGCCCGTATGCCAGCAGATTCCTTGGCATCCCTTTGCTTTAATAGTTCACTCACAATTGGGAACAAAAAACACTCTGTTTTTCCAGAACCAGTACCTGTAGAAACAAGTGTTGTATTTTTCGCAAGAATACTGCGCAGGGCCTTTTCCTGATGCCCATATACCGCAGGGTAATCGACAAGAGTAGGCAATAGTGGATGAAGTAAACCTTCTGCAGCAAGGCTCTTTAGACTTGCACCCTGGCGAAATGCACGGGATAGACTGACGTATGGACCTTTGAGCAAGGGCGTGTGCCTGGTCTTTTCCAATGAAAGAAGCTCTTTCATCTGCTTGTAAAGATCGGCATCGGCAAAGGGTGTGCGCGTAAGTTGATAGCGCAAAAAATTCTGTACCACTTTTTCGGTATAACTAATTGGATTTAAAGCCATGGTTCATTGCTCCTTAAAATCGTCTCAAGCTCCTGGACTGCTTGATTTCGTTTTGATACATCCATTTGCGCAATATTCTGCATTTTCCATTTGACAGCTGGCAAATCATTGTATCCGCTGATTCCCAAAAGGTTCCATTGTGGTTCACCACGCATCACACTCACCAATAATTCCTTCTCTTCCTGGGTAATTCCAGTCTGAAGCAGACGAACAAGCTGCTTAAATGAGAGCGTGAGTTCTTCGAGAGTTGTCGGTAGACTTGTCATACCAGAAAGCTCATTGGCATACAGAGTTGTTAGGTCCTTCAGTCTAGGCCTCAATAACTCTACCATAGGTCTTGGATGGCTCAGCAAGTAAACAAGAAATGCTTTCCGAATTGATTCGGTTACACCCTCATTTTGTAGCAACAGATGCACATCAAATAGATCACGCGGATGTTGCCGATCCAGAGCGGCACATATTTTCCCACCATATAGATCGGGTAGCGAAACCACAGGGACTTTAGCATATCCAAATTCATCTTCCACTTGAGGAACAACTACCCGAACCTCTGCCTCAAAAACGGTACCCCTCAACACGGGTGATAGCTCCACCTTAACGGTTACACCCTGCTCAATCAGAATAAGCTTCAGAGAGTCCGCTTTGCCTTCGAATGATTTATGTACCGATAGTCCAGGCCATTGCATAATCAGCTGTGAGGCAATACGCTTTAAGGCATCTTGAATGTGAGGGATCGCATCGGCTCGTGGCTCATTGGAAAGATACGCTAAATCGATATCGACAGAAAGTCGTGGCATATTGCGCACAAACAAATTGATAGCTGTTCCACCTTTGAGTGCAAAGCAACTCTCCTTGAATACAATGGGTAGAACCTTCAAAAGCAGGCTAACCTGGTTTTGCCACTGTCCTTTTGAGGATCTATTCATTACCCACCATATCCTTTGGGACGGTGATTCCATATTTTGCAACCAAGCGCCCACCAGTTTGTATTACGCGCTTGCCTGAACCAAGATCATATTTTGATGCATCCAAGGACTCCCGCCAAGAATGCTGATGTCGATCCGCTAACCAGAAGAACAGTCTCTTTGCTTTGATGCTTCGACAATTCAAGAGCAATATGTCCAATCGTTTTGGAGATAGATTTACCAAACCTTGCATGAGTTGATCGGCATGCTCAAAACTGGTTTGCTCTGGAACCTCATGCAATACTTCAAGTATCGCCTGCTCTAATGACGCTGCCCGAAAAGGCTCATATTCATTCCGCCAAACCAACTCTTTACAGTGTGCAAGTTGCGCTAAATTTTGATACCAAATGCGACTGATTTTGTGCCAAGAAAACTTAATTGCAGGCAAAGAACGCAACACCCCATCCATCCACCTTGGACAAGCAGAATCACAGTAAAGTTGAACTGTTCGTTGATCACCTAGTTGCAGGTATTGCGCATTGCCCGCAATTTCAAGGGCACTTAACCCTCCTACATATACCGGAACCTTCATGCGATCAAGTGATATTGCAATCGCTTGCCATTCAGAAATAGTCAGCTCAGAACGCGCATAAACACCCTTGGTTAATACCTTAAGGCGCCCCGACTTCACATAGTTGTCGAGCATACTCGCGGTAGCTCCCTTACTAAGGAGCCACTTTCGGGTCGCAAGGAGACCCACTGGCAAAACATCGATCAATTCAAATTGCTTCATTTAGTTTTCATTTTATCGTTTTGGCGTCGCAAATCGACGCTATTATTCAATAATATAAACCATTTCATTGCCAGATGTTTAAATATTTAAGTAATAACGTCGATTTACGCCGTTGTTATTTGATTTAATAAACCTAAGTATTCATAGATTGAGAGGTGCCGAGGACCACACTAAAATAAATGGAGCCGTAAATACCCGCCCCTATCGCGCCCATAATAGATTGATTTACACTTGAAAGAGATCACTAAACGCATACCCTTGGTTCCGCTTACTTGCGGATATCTGCCAGCGTACCGATCTTCCACCGGGTATCGATGCTTCCAGTGTATTATGGCCTTCCACAGCCCTGCAATACGGCGGGGTAGCGCCAGCTAACAGAACCAAGTCGATTCGCTCCTTTGAGGGATCTCTACTTGGCTTAACGATAAGTTTGCGGATGGCTTTGGTTAATTCCGCAAAATAGGGAGTGCTCGGTAATGGGGCTTCATCAAGGGAACAATTCAAAGCAAGTGGAATCGCAAAGGCCCACTGGCTTGCTATTGCAAAAAGCATGTCATTTTGAACCACAATGGGCATTGCATCTTCCTCTTGTTCAGAAGCATCTAAAATGAGTTCAATTCCAAGGGCATCGAATAGCAACGGCAAATCCTCAAGCCATACTCGCAACCTTGTTTTTCGGGCTTCCTCGGGTAACAGCGAAAGAGATTCTGCTAACTTAGAACCTGCGCTCCGGTACCCTACTGCAGCGACTAGCCGTAGTATCCGCCCAGCATCCTCGTTGTCAACGAGTACTCTCCCTTCTGGAACCCAAGATACACTCTGTGCATTCTGCGCCATGTGAGATAGAAGAAAGATCAATCCACTCAAGTTATTTACAAGCAATTGTACATCTAGGGTTTTGCCGCACCATTGATATAGCGGAGGCCGTCTTCATCGGGGGCATCGAAAATTTTAAGAGCTTCAACTCTACGGAATAGCCGATCTTTCACCTTACACCAGCTTTCGAATGCATCAGAAACATACTCCTCTAAAACTTCTGCATCCTCGTCATCCGCAATATCATTGGGCTCTTCCGTATCGGTATAATCTTCTTCGGGATCCCAATCACTGGATTCGTCCACATTGACAATTACTGACTCGCCTTGATCCGCTGCATACTTCTGGCCAAAAAGATGAATCATAGCCCCAAGGGGGGTGCCATCAGGACTTGACAACAACAGCTCGCGTGTCACCTCAGATTCTCGACGTGCAACCTTGACACTTCCAGGCAGTGTAGCAGAGGGAAGCTCTGGCGTGATCACTAAATCGACAATGCGATGCATGATTTCATTGAGTTCTGGAACATCGGTGTAAAGAGCTGCGATTAGCCCCGCCAGGCGACGCTTTTCAGGGGAAAGAAAATGTTGGGTAGCACGCTCAGCATCCTGAACCCACAAGGCATATAGGGATTCTTGAACTTGCAAAAGAAACTGCGAGCTTTGCGCCTCATCAAGTCCAGATGGGATGATCCGTGAGATTCCATCAAGAACTTCAATTTTTGCAGAAATTCCCTCGTTAGAGCCTTGCCAAAGCTTGCAGACTGGCCCCTGCAACGTTTCAGTTACCAAAATGGATTGATCTTGCTGGCGATGCCCAATCAATAATGGAACACTCGCTAGCGAGTCTTCTTCAGATGCCGACTCTGCCTGCATGGAATCCCAGGCTTCACAGGTAATGGTATTTACGCTCCACTTCTTGTTAATGCCTAGAGACTTGCGCGCATGCTGGGCATCTTTCCCTTGAAAAACCCACATTGCTTCGGCATTTTGCTTTGTATGCAACCATGCAGGGGCGCTTGGGTTTGCGGAACCTACCAGCAACAGATGGTCGTCATTCGACCCTTGGATCCACAGCCATTTGGCATGGAGCACAGGCAAACGAGAATCATCGTCGCTTGATTTCATTAGGGATTCAATGCCTTCGGTGCAATCCCGAAAATACCGTCGAAGATTCTGAGGCGGGAGCGGGTTCAAGTTCGACTGCCCAGACTGGAGCAATACCGAAACCGGCAGATTCGGATATTTCTGAATACATTCTTGAATGAGCTGGTAACGATGATCCAGGGAAGGCCCGCAAAGTTCAAGTTCCTTGGGTTGTCTAGGAATTACACCTTGAATCTGCGACCAAAGGCTTTGCCCGGTACCATGGAAAACCAACTGGGTATTGCCATTTACTTGCTCTAACCATGGAAACTCTTTGGGCAATTCATCCAGGAAATGTTGAACCGCATCTTCTGTAGGTAGAGAGCTTTGGTTAAGCCATTGCCGAACTGCCTGGAGTAAAGCCCGCGCAGTGGCAGCACCATCAATATCTTCGAGGGTAAATTCGAGAGACACGCTCAGTTCCAGATTACTGAACATGCCTGCGGGTGTCAGGTTATGACTCCCGCAAACTACCATGCCTCCCTTTTTTCCAAGGAACAGCCAGCACTTGGGGTGGAAGGCTCCAGGTAGCGCAACAGGTTGCAACACGCAGCGCATGGTTTTTCCTGAAACATGGTTCTCTGCAATATGGGAACCGAGCTGCTGAGCATCGCATAAGGCCAATATGCGGGAACACCCGCTACTCTGCAGGCGCTGGGAAAATCCGTGATTCAAAAGATCCAAATTGACTGTATAAGTGGTCGCGATGCAGGCAGAATAATCGTTTGCTTCAATTCTTTTTAGAATCTGCTGGTACGATACTGTTTGCGTTTCATTATGGAACTTAGGCATGCTCCACCTCCAGTTCTACAATGGGATTCCCCTCATCATCGAGGTAGCCCATATCTTTGAAAATACGGGTAGTCGTGCCAAAGTGAGGATTTGTAAAAATGGGCACAGGATACTGCCTAACAGTAAGTGATTCACCATCGGCATAAAAACAGAATGTCTGCTTACCTGTAGCGCCTAATTTTTGAATGGATATTCGGGTATGGTTTTCTAGGACCTGCTCACAAAGCAGGTTCTTGATCCATAGAATAAAGGGCATTTGTAGCTGTTCGGGTTGAAAAATACTTTTGACAAACTGCACCAAATTTACAGGATAAACCCCCAACATCCTATCGCCAATCCAGCGAGCCTCAACTCCAGAAATCTGATCTTTCTGACGGACCGCAATCGATAATAATAGGAGTAAGGAATTCACCAGTACTAATTGCCAAGGATGATTGCGCGAGTCACCTATTTGCAAACTAAAATTCGACTCATGCCTTTGAAACTTTTCACTTGTCCAATTCCCAATAGGCTGCATTTTGGATCCAGTCTTGGTTAGCCAGTCTTGTAGCGTTACACCCGAGGTAAACTCCGCAATGTCCTTCAGAGCCAAATCCACACAGGCATTAGCAAATTGTCTTGTGGTGTTGACTTGTATCCCATGTTCTGCGAATTCGGCCTGGCTTTTGAGTGCTGCCCAAAACAGGCCCTGTAAGCCAATGGAAAACAGATCGAAGCGAGCAAAGTCTTGCCATTGTTCGAAGACGGATTTTAGATGAGATGGGCACTCCCACTGTGTGTCTGCAATTCTACCACCTGCATACAGAAACGCTCGAAACCATGGCAACTGCCAGTTGATTTCTAAATGTGTGAATTCCTTTGCAATCTGATGCCACAGCTGTAAAGTGCTTGATGTTTGATCCGCCCGCTTAGTCTCCAATAAGAGATTCATCAGGGCATCGCGTTCGGTAATGTTTTTTGAGATTCCATTGAGCTGAAAGCTTTGCAATGCTTGCAAGTCGACTTCTGTAATTATACCCTTGTTCAATACGCTCCAAAAGAGCTTGCCATCGACAAAAGATGCAAAGAGTTCTGCAAATGCCTTGCCTCTATTCCGGCAGACATAACGATTATCACGTGTTCTGCGGATCAGATGCAACATGCCCATGGGCGATGCATAGTTATAGCCCAAGCCACCGAGTGGTGCCTTCAAATAGGTCTTTGCATATTGATTTATGTCGCAAGAACTTTTCTCCCGAATCTCCTGAACGGCCTTGCTGAGCTTGTCTGAACCAAGGATTCCGGTCTCAGTCGCGTTATGATAAATGCTTACCATACCAAAAAGGCAATCTGCCTTTCTGACTACGGTTTTGAATTCGTCGTAACTAAGCTTGCTGGCTTCGAGTTCGTGGACAAGCCATGAGTAGAAGGTGTAGTAACGCGCCCTGGGTGTAATATTGGTGATGACAGGCAATAGCTTGCCGTAGATATGGATGCCCTGAGCTTGGACGCCGAGGTGGTCGCGGCCAGTACTATCGAGAGCGCCATGGAACCAGCCGTAGTTAAGTGTGGACATTGTAGAGCCTCAAAATAAATTCCCCTGCACCACATCGCCCTTCTTACCCTTGTTCTCTGCCTTCACAGGCACAGGCGCTGGAGTAGCCACAACACCATTCTCCATTTCCCGCGCCAGCCGCTCGCACTCAACCCAGCTTTCCTCTACCGACTGCTCCAATTGCCAGTCATAGAAGCGGGGACCCAGCACACTCGCTACAGGCTGAGGTACCTTGGCGCGGTCATCATGGCCCAAACCATAATCCGCAAGGCATAAGGTTTCAGGCAACATCCAGCCCTCACCGTTATTCTGATTGCAGAAGGCTTCGATGCCCTTTTCACGATCACCACCATTTGCGGCAATCATGTATTGAAGATCCTGGAAGGCCACTAAGGAAAGGACGGTGTGACGCAATTCGGGCGGCCGATCTTTGTCAACGCGCCAGAAACCTTTGGGGTCAAAGTTACTCTGTACTGCTGATACTACAGAATAGTCGCATTCATCCAGAACTACTTTAACGTCTTCTAATTTCAAACCAAACGTTGAATAAGAAATCGCTTCGAGCATGGCCATTAACCTAGCTCGTTCGGATCTAGTGACAGCCCAAAGTGTCTTAAGTGGTCGAGGGTATTTATCAAAGTATGACTTAATAGCCAACCATTCTCTTGCAAAAATATTGTTTGGAATTGAGATTTGAGCAGTGATCCGAATCAAGTGTTTCGCATATGAAATCGATTCAAATGACGGTAGCGCCATAACAACAATTACATGCTGATCAATATGTAGTCCGCCAATTCGTTTGCGAGCTGCCCAATCAAATACAAGAGAATTCATCAGTGCAGTCAGAGCAAGGGCTTTTGGTATAGACTGCATATGAAGTGTTGCAACAACATCCCCACATGGAAAATATGATAAATACGAACATACCATGGTTCTAGCATTTGTTGCCGAACCTACACGCATTTGCCCTACTTTAGGGGATAACATTAGACCTGATTGAGCAAAATCATTTTTCGCCATCAAGTACTGTGGCTCAATGACCTTATTCTCCCATGGGATCTCGCGCCAAACAGCGGTGCGTCCTTTTCCGCTGACCCAACCCTTCTGGCTAAAGTCGAACTGCCCTACCATTCGACCTTCATACAACGGCAATGCCACATCGCCATCGGGGCCAATCCACCGCCCAAACTGATCAGGCTTGTAGCCCTTCTCTTCCCATTTGGGACGAGGTGGGAACAGCTTGGAATCGCTGGTCATATTAAAGTCACCTTGAGCGTACTTGATGCCCCAACCATCTGGCCCTTGGTCACCCAACAGCACAGAGTTGGAATAGATGGTATCAAGTACTTCAATATCCTGTAGACCACGAATCTCGAGAATGCTTAAGCTATAAGGGCTAAACTTTTCCACCTGGGCGCGGGCATAAGGTACCGCAACTCTTTCTGCTTGTTCCCAGTCCTCCAGATTATGCCGCATAAAGGCAGTCTGGATTACTTCGGTGTTACCGCCCTTTTGCACAATCACGGGGCAGAACTTAAAGCTTCGATGAATATCGAAAATCTTCTTTTTGTTCTCGAAACTAAAGATCCAATGCCAACGATTCTTATTCAGAAATTCTTTACGCAATGCAGATGAGCCATTATCGGAATAGATACCAGAAGGAATAATCATTCCAACGAAACCATCTGGTTTTAGGAACTGAAGACTAAGTTCCATGAACAACTTGTAAGTGTAGGGCTTTCCATCCCCTTGGTATTGGAACACTTCAGCGCTTTGAAATTTCTTCAGAGATTTGTTCGCGTATTCCTTGCGCTTGCGTCTCCAAATTTCATGCAGCTCTACACTGGTCTTGCCTTTCCCTAAAGAGAATGTTGTTTCAGTAATGCGCCCATCCCCAAATGGGGATACAGCATTCTTAACCCAGTTGGAATAAGCCTTGAACCCTGCAACATAATCTTCATAGTCCACTTTGATTGTTGGATTTTGCGCAAACATTTCTTCTTGCTTTAGCTTGGCTTCTTGATTGCCATAGCTGCGGTACAAGGGGTCAATGTTGCTAAAGAATTCCTTAGAAACAGGCTGTAATGTTTCCCAGGGCGGGTTGCCGATCATGCCATCAAAGCCACTGCCTTCACCACTAAAGACATCAGGGAACTCGAGTTCCCAATGGAAGAACCGGTATTGCCGAACCACGCTTTGCAGGGTGCTCTGTTGCTCGGTATTCAGGTGCAAAAAGTCTTTGGGCATGGGGGCCGAATCGAGCTTAGCCAAGGGCCAGAACCAAATGGCGCACCAGGTATCGAGGGTACGCTTAAGGTCCGCAATCACGGGGTTGGCTAAGATCTTTTCTTGGTAGTAGCGGGCGCGTTCTTCACTCTGGTGCACAGGCATGCGGTGCATTTTGCGCAGTACCTTCAATGCCTCTTGGTGCACTTGCATGGGGTCGGCTTGGCTTGCCGTGTCTTGGGTCGCTAGCTGCCCTGTGATGGTATTGACAAGTTGCCGGGTCACTTCACCTGTGCGCAAGGTTTTAATCTGGTTGGTCCATGGGCCCTTGGCTCCATCGCCACCTTCGCGTTGCCAGGCCATGGCAGGGTAATGGTGGAAGTTCGCCAGCCAACAACCCACTAGGGAGTTACCGCACTTTATCTTGTGATCCAAGAACTCAAAGGGCAGGTCGCGGTCCATGGTCTCGATCCAGAGGGCAAGCCGCGCAAGCTCTACCGCCAAGGGGTCATAGTCTACACCGTACAGGCAGTCCTCTACTACATAACGCTTGAGCCTTGCACGCAAGCGGGGCTCAAAGTCATCGGCATCGGGCCTGCAAGGTAAAATCTCTTCACGCAAACTATCTTCGCCAGGCTTGCCTTCGGCGAGTGTGATTAGGGTTTTGGTGGGCTCGCTTTGCAGGCGGTTGTGAACATGCAAGCTTTGGTACAAGGCATCGGTCAAAAAGCGGAGTGCGGCCACGGGGAACGAACCAGAACCCATGGCAGGGTCGCACACCTTAAGCGACAATATCTCTTCGGGCTTTTTGGGTGTCCAAGTTTGGTCGATGTTTTGTGTGTATGCAAGCGGACGCAAAGTGCGTTGTACGGTAGGCACGGCCAACTGGGGACGCGTGTAGAATGTACCGGCACCCTTACGCGTGCCACCCCAACGAACCAAGAACCATTCGCGGGGAAGCACAATGCGTCGGATCAATTTTTGTGCGGCACTGCGCACTTCATCCTGCACATTGCCCTTTTTGCCCTTGGGCTTTTTGGCAAGCTTACCAGCCACCACAGCTTTTTCGGCCCAAGCTACGGCACGTTCGCGGGTAGTGCGTACCGCATCGTCGTCTTCAGACTCAGGCAATGCCTCACTATTGTCTTCTTCGGTAGACTCGTCTTCGCTTGCGTCTTCAGCAACTTCGGCAGATTCCTCTTCTTCGGATTCTTCTTCACCGGGGCTAGCCTTACTGGCCTTCATGTTTTCGACTAGTGCACGCAGGGCTTTGTCGTCCATGGCTTCGAGCACTGAAAGATTCAAAGCGGGCTCATTGCCCAAACCCAGGAACACCACCGGGTCGGCGCTACTCGCTACACGCAGTTCGTAGTCCAGCAAGCCTTCGTATAAAATTCCAATGTACTCACTCGAAAGGTCGCTAAAATCCACCGGAGCGCTTACCCAGGTGCTTCCTTTGCCTTGGCGCACCTTAACGCGGCTACGGCACAGTAAGTCAAGCATACGCAATACCACGGCATCGGCAGGGGCATTGGCGGGGTATTCGAGGGCAGCCAGGGCGCGGGATTGTGGATCGGTAGAGTGCGGGTTACCGGGGGCAAACAAGTCGCCACCATAACGTGGAATCGGCAACGCCTCGTGACTCGAGCCTGCATGGATCAAGCGGAACAAGGCAATGACCCGTGGCCAAGCGCTATAGCGGTGTTTTAAACGTTCAATGGCGTTGCCACTCCCACTGCGTTCCAAGGCTTCGCGTAGGCCCTGCAACCCGTAGGCGCTATGGTACACCAAGTTGTCGCGGGGCAATAGGTCGCGGGCTTCGGCAAACAAGCCCACCACCATGCGCATCACCATGCGCGTAGCCGACAAATAAATATGGCGTGGTGTCACCTCAGCATCGAGGGCGCTCAAGGCTGTAGAATGCTTTTGAATCAAAAGCTCCACCGCACCGCGCACTCGTTCGCCCAGTTCTGCCGAAAGCTCGGCTTGGCCCTTGCGCGATTCCTGAATGGCATACAAGAGCGGGCAGATGCTACCCTTGTTTGCGCATAAACTATCGGGACCAAGTAAAATAGCCAGGCCCATCAACGGAAGCCCGGCACCACCCTCAACGAGCCACTGTTCGCTGTCCCATTCCACCCAGGCATCGACATCGAGCCCTGCCCAAACCAAGCGCCACTGCTTGAGGTTGGTAATCAGGGCCACCTTATGCCCCGTACCGCGCAACCATTCCACCGCACGACTACAGGCACGGCGGCCCTTGCCAATACCCAGCCGTTGCACACTGGCATCGACCAGCACAGGCAAAACACCCGCACCAGGTTCCGTCTGTTGCCACACCCAGCGGGGCTTTAAGGATTCACCGCTCAGCGCCTTGCAACTCCAAATGCGCTCGACCTCTGGGCCTTTAAGCCATGTACCTGCTGCATCAAGCCCTGCCACTTGACCCAGTACCACAGAAAGCATCTGAGCTTCGGCATCGGCTTTGCCCGCATCGAGGGCAAGCATGCCTTTGCGTAAATTCTGCAATACCGAATCGGGCAATGCAGGAATGGATTCGGGGAAGTTTTCGGTGAGGCGTGAAGGCGAAAGCAACAAGCCACCATGCTTGAGGCTATCCCACCAGGGAAAGGTCAAGGCGCTCATCCTAGACTCCGCAGTTCATACAGGCCAAATGGATTAAAGTTACTTCTCATTGGAGTACGGGCTAATTTCCGTTCACCCAGAGGGTGAACAATTGTTTGGGGATATGCTGATTCTAGCTTTTGGCCTGTATGAACCCCTGTCGGGTTGCCTGAAAACCTAGCATCTACATTGTTCTGTTTGGCCTTACATAAAGGAACTATGCGACGGCCAAACAAGGCCTTGTATCTACTAGGTTTTGAGCCAACTGCGGAATCTCGGTTCATGAGTTTGCCTCCGGGTCCTTGACTTCGATTTGGCTGAGTTCCCATTCCAGTTCTTCGACCGTGGGCAACAGGGACTTCACATCCATGGGGATTTCCTTGGTGATGAACGAGCTGACACCAATGGGTTTGCCGATGTCGCGCAAGGCATATTCTACATCAAACTTGTCTTTGTCTTTGCACAGGATCAGGCCTATGGTGGGCTGGTCGCCATCGCTTTTGAGAAGGTCGTCGGCTGCAGACAAATAGAAGTTCATTTTGCCAATGTATTCGGGTTTGAATTCACCGATTTTGAGTTCAATGACCACATGGCATTTAAGCTTGGTGTGGTAAAAAAGCAGGTCTAGAAAATAGTCTCGACCATTGATGGTCATGGGGTATTGGCGACCCAAGAACGCAAAGCCCTTACCCAGTGCCAGTAGGAATTTAGTGATATGCTGCATTAACTGCAATTCCAGGTCGCGCTCGTGTGCTTGGGTGGCGAGCTCCAAAAAACCGAAATCGTATGGATCTTTCAAAATAAGCTGTGCTAAATCAGCATGGGGTTGAGGCAGAGTTTTAGAGAAGTTGGTAACTGCACTCCCCATACTTTTGTGCAATTGTTGCTCGATTTGGAGAGTCAGAATCGCCCGTGTCCATGCATTTGAAACGCATTGATTCGCGTAAAACAGCGCAATTTCCACATCTTTGACCTTAGCGAGCAGGGTCCTGACGTGACCCCACGGCATTTGTCCCACAGGCTGTGGGACAAATTCATAGAGGGGCGAAAAGAAGAGGTACATCTGCCGCATGGCAAATACACTCGTACGGGAAAACCCTTGCATGGCGCTGAATTCTTGGCGCAAGTCCTCGGAAATTTGATCCACGACCGCCGAACCAAAGCCCTGCTCTTTTTGCATTTCGGCAATGGATTTACCAATATGCCAATACAGTTCAAATATTTCTTGGTTGGCTGTAACCACAATCTTTGCATGTGTGGATCGAATACGCGTTTTCAAATCTTTGAAAAAAGCTTGATAAACAGGCGATTTTGTTACTGCGATTTCAAATGTCATTGGGCGCCTCCTGCAAGGCAAATTTCTACCGTCACAGGGAAGCACCGCGCAGTGTCTTTGAGAGTAAAGCGCTTAGGAATCACACGATTCATTACGCGTTCACGCTCATGGCTGAGCTGTTCTTGCAGATCTTCAAAATGACCCTTGCGGCGTCGGAGTTCTTCTTCCAACTCAAGTTTTCGCTTTTCGAGTTCGCGTAGGCGTTCGTTTTGCCCGAACATGTCAATGATAACCCATAGCTCTTTGAGTTGCTTTTCTTCTTCTTCGAGTTCACGACGGAGCTTTTCGATACTGGCTTCGCGCAAGTAGTTGCTAATTTCTGCTTGACGGCTTTTGAAACGATGATCCTCGTCCTGCAATGCTTTTTCACGTTCTTTGTCGAGTGCGGTGCGCAATTCATGGGTTAGGCTTTGGGCATGTTTTTGCACAGCCTTACGGACTTCGGTATCGACTTCTGTCCATAAATCGCGAGCCTCTGCCTGACGCCCTGGGCACTCGACGCCTCGACTCAGATTCGCAGCAGAGACATGTTCCCATGCGCTCCCTAAGGATCCATTCACAATCGGGAACTGCACCGTACGCACCCAATGATGAAAACTTTCGCGAAGTTCGTTCACCGCTAGTTCTTCGAGGGTGACTCGTAATACCGCTTGCACTCCCGCAGGGACAACTCCTTGGGTCACCAACCAACGGGTAGCCACTTGGTCGCTACTTGCCGGAAAGCGTAAACGGGCAAACGTGGTCAAGGCCTTGTGGAACATGGGGTGTGCCAAATGCATGAGAGCCGTGTCGCCCACAGGTCTAAAGATAGGGCGGCCTCCAAGGATCTGCACAAATACTTGTGGGTCAAAGCTCAACTGCTTTACCGCACCGCGATGCCCCTTGCGCAAAAAGACCCGTAAGGTGTCATCGACTAGGCTTTCCCAGTTATTGGGGACAGGCATCACCAATTTAAACTTACCGTCGGCACCAGATGTTTCAAGGCGTGGAATCGGGTTACGCGAAGCTGGGCCCATGGCAGTTTCGAGAGTGGCACGCAAAGTCTGCGGACTTAAGTCCAATTCATTGCGCAAGGCTTGGATGCGCTCTGATTCTGCTTGATCCGAAGCTCCATCGGCTTGAGCACTCGCGCGATTATCGACATGCAGATCATCGTGATGGGATTTGCGGGAGAGTGCACCATCGAGACTGCTTTGCAGGTTGCGGTCATCTTCACCATAAATAAAGCGCTGTTCCAAAGCCAAGTCGAAAACATCTTCTACTGCGCCCAGGTCTTCACGAATGGAATCTACCTTGCGGACGATGTAACCTAAAAAGCGCAGGTCGGCATCATCGTCACTTTCAAAATGATGTACAATAACATCGCGAGCCTGACCATGACGATCCAAACGACCGTTTCGTTGCTCGAGGCGCGAGGGATTCCAGGGTACATCATAATGCAACAGCAAGCGCGCACTCGATTGCAAATTCAAGCCTTCCGAAGCCGCGTCGGTCGCGAGCAAAATACGGACGGGGTCAGAGGGGTTATTGAAAGCATACTTGATTTCTTCGCGCTCGTCACTATCCATTCCGCCAAAGAGAATCCGCACGCTCAATGTGTCTTCGCCAAAACGCTTGCGCAAATGCGCCAGCAAATAGTCGAGGGTCGTTTTGTATTCGGTAAAGACAACCAAACGCTCATCACTGCGCCATGTTTTGCCATCGCGTAGCCAAGTATCGATCAATGTATCCAAAGCTTGGAGGCGAGAATCTTCCTTGGCTTTGGGGATTCCGTTTTGCAAATCTGCAGGGCCAAGGCCAAGCATGCGCAATGCATCGGCAACAGCAGTCATTTCTGCTTTGAGGTGGGGTGCAAAGGGCTTGAGCCAGGCACCCACCGTGCTTGCAGCCATATCATTACGGCTTTCGACTTCACGGTCATCATCCAAATCTTCACGCATGGAACGTTCCGCAGCTCGGACTTCTTCCAAGGCTCCTTCCGTTGCCAGGGCTAAGCCATCGAGATACCGCTTCCACGAATGCGCAAACGCAGCAGGGCAACTCAAAAGTCGCTTTCCTAAAATTTCAACCGCAAAGGCACCTGCAGTCTGTTCGCTTTTGCTTGCCTGCGCAATGAGCGCGCGCACCTTGGTACGGAAGGCTTGAAAGGCAATAGATAAATCTTTTTCATGAGAGCCCAAATCTAAGTTCAGGCTCTTGATGGAACGGTCACTAAAACGTTTAGGGTTACTGCGCTCGTTGATTTCGCGCTTGAGCCGACGCACAACCACTTGTGGCACACGGTCGCGAGCCGCACCTTTGAGTTCCGAGGTTTTATGAAAACGCACAGGGTCCAGTTTTTCGAGCAACCCTGTAAAGCAAGCGGTATGGCCATTGTGAGGCGTTGCGGTCAAAAAGAGTTTGTGTTCAAACAGTGGCGCAATGACCGAAAGCATTTTTGCCAAATCGCTTTCTTCACCAAAGGGCGAGGGAGCCAAATTATGCGCTTCATCTACAATCAATAAATCCCATGGCAAATGGGCAGAGGCCTCGGAAGTGCGCGATGCTGCCAAAAACTGTTCCAGCACATCGGGTTGTTTGAGATAGTGATAACTGGTGACCGCACGCTGAAAGCTACGCCATGGGTTTGCATCGAGTCCAAGTCGCTTTTTCAGATCCAAGCTATTGTCGCGATCGACCACATCAAAATGCACCGAAAACTTATCGAGCATTTCCTCTTGCCATTGGTTCTTGAGCGAGGCAGGAGCCAGAATCAAAATCTTGCGCAAGCGCCTGCGAATGATCAGCTCCGAAAGGATCAGACCCGCTTCTACGGTTTTACCCAAACCCACATCGTCGGCGATCATCAAAGCAATGCGAGGCATTTGCATCGCTTTTACGAGCGGTAGCATCTGGTAATCTTCAACCTGGATCGCCCCATGCAAAGGAGCCGAAAGTGGAAATTTATCTAGAGGCCCATTGGGACCATCAGGGTCCACAAAGGGAGAAATTGCCGACCAGCGCGTAGCACGCACCAATGCATCGAATTCGTTCTGTTTCATGGGAGGCTGGTTGCCCACATCGGGCAAAGCCGCAGGGGTAATCAAGCGCGCACCTGGCTCGGTCTCCCAGAGAATGCGCTCTTCAGACTCGCCATCGTGATCCACATACTCCACGGTGACCAAGTGCAAACGGCCATCTGCGCCATCAAAGGCATCGACTCCGCTCACAATGCCACGCCGGTTGCGTAGGGTGGCAAGCATGCCGACTTGAGGGGTTACAAAATCAGGGGATGGAGCACTCATGGGAACCTACGGGTCATGGATGAACAAAGGCAGGTAGAATTTAGGTTTTTACAGGGTGGAATGTTTGAAATATTGAGAATTATGGCGCTTTTGGACATTGCTAAAAGATACCACCAAATCACTGACATTTTTTGTCATGGATTACTCCAATTCGTAATCCAGCTCTCAATTTGTTATTTTGCTCCCCGTGAACACCCACCTGCGCCATCTCATCAAACAGCTGAAGGCCCTAGGCTGGACCTATGAACCGACCCAGACCAACGGGGCTCCCCACTTCATTCATCCAGAATATGGCAAGGTCATCGTCGCATCTACCCCCGCCGACTGGGAAGACGAATGCCGATACACGATGCAAAGAATCCACAAAGTCACCCGACGCTACCTAGCTACCAAATAATCGGAACCACTCCGTACTTGGCAAACATGGCGTCGGCAGTAATCAAGGGTAGACCGAAAGTCATGGCAGTAGCCAGAATCCAGCGGTCGCAAGGATCGTTGTGGATCGGAGGCAATTCCATGGCACGCGCAGCAGAGGCCGTATCCAGAACGATATCCTGAATTCCATATTCCTTAATCACCTTCCCAAACCATTCCCTGGGAGGCAAAGGCAACTGAATTCGCTTTTTTGAAACCAGCATGGCAATTTCCCAGGCGCTCACCGAACTGATCAGCAACTCCCCGGGAGCTGCATGTTCAATGGTGTCTTTGGCCTTGGCTGAAAGTCTTTCTGGTGTGAGCCCAAGGAACAGCAAAATGTGGGTATCTACCAGGATCATTGATATTCCTCCGGCCATTCTTCTATTGGCATCGCGGGCGAAATTTCATCGCCCAAAATGACTCCTTGAGACAAAATGGGATGGGGATCATAAATGCTTCGCTTGGTCATTCTAATGGGGACCAGCTCAGCAATAGGTTTTCCATTCCGGCAAACCGTGACGCGTTCATTTTCGCATTCCACCATTTGCAATAGCTCAGAGAGCCTTGTTTTCGCTTCGTGGGTATTGACGATGACCATACGGACCTCCGTGAGGGTTCATCATAAATATAGGTTAGTTTAGTCTAGTTCAACCTAACGACGTTTCAAACCCGGAACTGATTCACCACGGCACGCAAATCGTCGGACATACTGGCCAATTGAGAACTATCCGCACGGATTTCCTTGGCGATGGCAAGGCTCTGCTCCGCTGAAGTCGTAACGGCGCGCACGTCCTTGGATACGGAGGCCAGACCATGAGCAGAACCCTCCACATCGCTACGACAGGGATTGAACAGGTGTCAAATGATCATATCACTATCCATGCACAATCCACTTGGAGATTATGGTATACATGGAATCGCGGGTGAGTGGTTTGGCCAAATAATCATCCATTCCGCATTCTAGGCACTTTTCCCGGTCCCCCACCAAGGCATTTGCTGTCATCGCAATAATGGGAATATTGGGATCGAGGACATTCCCCTCGCCTCTGCGAATTTTCCGGGTTGCCTCATATCCATCCATTACCGGCATCTGGCAATCCATGAGAATAAGTGTGTAATGTTTTCGACAAAGCGCATCCAACGCTTCTTGTCCGTTATTCACCAGGTCGGCCTCAAGCCCCAACCTGCGGATGAGTCCAAGCGCCACCTTCTGGTTCACCACGTTGTCTTCCACCAGAAGGATCATCCGGGGCATTCCATCCAAACTGCGGGGCCTTGTGGAATATGGCTCCTCGGTCCTCAGGCATTTCTGGATTTCCCAGTGGCGGACGGGAAGAGAAAGCCGATCGCCCGCATGCAAGGTGTCCGCTCCTTCGCGGAAGGAGCCGACCAATATTTTTTTTCCGCTCTTTGGCAAAACCTCTTCCGGGATGGAATCCGCAACGAACATGAAGTCAAAAACGTCCGTGCCGGAATTTACGGGGGAACGCACAACGCCCTCTACTCCCTCGTACCAAAGGGCCCCACTCAGCACGCTGGCGACAATGGGATCTAGCCCAATCAGGACAGCTCTTCTCAATAATTTGGGACAGAAGGGAGCGGCTTCAAGGAAATCTAGGGGCAGATCCACCCAGAATCGCGTCCCATTTCCTGGCGTACTATCCAGCCCAATAGACCCCTCCATCAATTCAACCAAGCGCCTACTGATCGAGAGCCCAAGCCCCGATCCACCGTATATGCGCGTGGTAGACCCGTCTCCTTGAACAAAAGGCAGGAATATGGATAGTTGTTGTTCGGGAGGGATTCCTACGCCCGAGTCCACCACATTCAACCGTAAATTTGCGGTTCCATTTTCCTGCGTAAATAAAGAGGCGGTAATCCGCACAAATCCTCTGGCGGTAAACTTGATGGAGTTCTCAATCAGGTTGCCCAATATTTGTTTGAGCCTCGCCGGATCGCCCCTCAACTGGTGAGGAGTCCCCCGGGAAATGACCATGGAAAAGTCAAGCCCCTTCCGGGTACAGGGTAGCAAATACTGTTCAGTCACTTCATCCAAAAGCGTGCGCAAGTCAAATTTTATATGGCTTAGAATAATTTTATCGGCTTCAATTTTTGACAAATCCAACACATCGTTGATGATTCCCAGCAAGGATTCCGCACTGTGCTTGGCCATCTCGGCAAAATTTTTCTGCTCCGGAGCTAAGGGGGTTTCGAGTAGCAACCCGGTCATTCCAATTACCCCGTTCAAGGGTGTTCGGATTTCGTGACTCATGTTCGCAAGAAACCTGGACTTGGCCCGGTTTGCGCTTTCAGCGGCAACCCTCGCAGCCTTCAATTGGCCCTCGGCAAGCTTTCCTTTGATCAGTGGCGCCAAATGCTTGGAAACCAAACCCAGCAGGCGTGCGCAACCGTCCGAATAAGGAGTCTCTTTGTTGGCGACGCCGATCACATAGGCCACGGAATCGCCATTTTTGACTGGGGCAAGTGCCATGCGGCTAATGGAAATTTCGGAAGGCATCACCCTGGTTCGGCAATCATTATCTACCACCAGTCGTCCCTTGGAAAGACAATCGAACCACATGCGACTCGCTTCGGGAATCTGGTATTCCAGACTTTTATCATCTTCAATATGAAGCGTCACTTTGGATGCATTGGTATTGGGAATTCCGAAAAACCCACGCGGACTGGAAGTCAAGACCATGGCCAACGAAACCGCGCGTTGTAAAATTTGCGGAAGCAACAATTGTTCTTGTTGATCCACCATTTCACTCAGGAAATCCATCAGACGTTCCATTTGCACTTGCTCGGTAACGTCCGTCCATTGGCAGACAACAAAATCTGGAATTCCCTCGGGCTTGCGAATTAGCGTGGCGGACACTTGGATGTAAACTGCAGAAGCATCCATTCGGCGCATCCGCTTGACTCCCCCGACTTGGTCTCCGCCGGCAGATGTCAGCACCCCGCTAAAAAACTGCTGGCAGGCCTCCAAATCTTGAGGAAAAGCCAGATCCTTCCATTTCATTTTGATCAAGGCGTCCTTGGAATACCCAATCAGCCTGGCAAAAGGCTCGTTCACTTCCAGAATGCCCCCGTGAGGCGCAATGACGCAGGCCGCAGAAAGCGGAAGCTTAAATAGAGGCGCAAAAGGTTGCTGACTATTCTTTTGCCCCCGCATCCAATTCAATATTTTTACAATAAAACCCATTCCAGGATTTTACCCTTTTCCCGAGTTCTATTCCAGAGAAAAGAAGAAAAGACCGGATCTCCAAAAGAGACCCGGCCTTTATATTTTCAGAAAATTTAGGCTGCTGCCTTGACCTTATTGACCACAGCTTCGAAAGCTGCGGCATCGGTCACGGCAAGATCAGCGAGAACCTTGCGGTTCAAGGTGATATTGGCCTTTTCGAGCAAGTTGATGAAGACCGAATAAGAAATGCCGAATTGACGGACAGCACCGTTCAAGCGTGTGATCCAAAGGCGACGGAAGTCACCCTTTTTGTCACGACGATGTTCGTATGCGTATACACCAGCATGGGCTACTGCATCGATGGCAAGGCGGATATTGCTCTTGCGACGACCGTAGAAACCCTTGGCAGCCTTGAGGACTTTTTTGCGGCGTTCGCGGGAAGCGACTCTATTTTTTGCGCGTGGCATGTTGTACTCCTATTCCTGATTAGGCCAAAACAAGCATGCGCTTGACTCGCCATTCTTCTGTCTTACGGACGACACCAGACTTACGCAGATTGCGCTTGCGCTTGGTGGACATTTTGGTCATGATATGACGCATGCCGGCACGCTTGAACTTGATCAGTCCGGAACCGGTCACGCGGAAGCGCTTTTTGGCGCCACTGTGTGTTTTCATCTTCGGCATTCTTTACCTCGTTAAGCCTGTGGTACCGAAGCTGGGGGAGCATCTGGGAGAACAGTCGCTGCAGCTTCATTTTCTTTATCAGTTTCACGCTTTTTGGCGGCGATGATCTTCTTGGGATTGAAGATTGTGGACATGGTGTTTCCCTCTACGCGGGATTCCATTTCCACTTCACCAACATCGGCCAGATCAATTTTGGCTTGATCTAGGCGACGACGCCCATAATCGGTATGTGCCATTTCGCGTCCACGAAATTGCATGATCATACGGACTTTCATCCCATCTTCCAAAAACTCCCTAGCCTGCTTGACGCGGTAGTTGTAGTCGTTGATGGCGGTTTTGGGATGAAGTTTAATTTCTTTCACCTTGACCACGTGCTGCTTTGCTTTGGCAGCCTTGGTTTTTTTGGCTTGTTCAAAACGGAACTTGCCATAGTCCATGATGCGACAAACAGGTGGCTTGGCCATGGGCGAGACTTCGACTAGGTCGAGTCCGGCTTCTTTGGCCATCATCTGTGCGCGACGGGTATCGATGACTCCAACTTGAGAACCGTCCGCGCCAATAACGCGAACCTCGGGAACTCGGATCATCTCGTTAATGCGCGTACCGTCAGAAGGACGATTCGGCATTGGTCTGCCTCTTGGACTATTTAACAATCTTTTGCCTCCGGTTAAGACCGGTTCGTGTCAGGGGTACATAATTTAAAAACATTCATGAATTCGTCCAAGGACACTTGGCCTTGATCGCCATCTTTCCGTTTTCTGACCGAAATAAGTTCGGATTGGGCCTCTTTTTCACCCACAATCAGCAAATATGGGATCTTGTGCTGCTCGCCTTGACGGATTTTGTAGCCAATTTTCTCGTTGGAGCCGTCCACTTCGACCCGAATTCCGGATTCGGAGAGCGTCGAGCGAACTTTTTCGGCGTATTCGGAGAACTTTTCGGAGATGGGCAGGACCCGAACTTGGGTCGGTGCAAGCCATAAAGGAAAATCGCCGGCATATTCTTCAATCAAAATTCCGCAGAAGCGCTCAATGGAACCGAGTGCCGCGCGATGCAACATGACGGGATGATGCTTCTGGTTGTCCTGGCCCACATAAGTGGCGCCCAGACGGATGGGAAGATTGAAATCCACCTGGATGGTTCCGCACTGCCAATCGCGGCCCAAGCAATCCTTGAGCACGAACTCCAGTTTGGGACCGTAAAAGGCGCCTTCGCCTGGATTCAAAATCGTTTCGAGACCTGCAGCGGCGGTGGCTTCGGAAAGCGCCTGTTCAGCCTTGTCCCAGAGCTCATCGGAGCCGATGCGCTTTTCGGGGCGGGTGCTGAATTTGACCTTGGCGATCTGAAAGCCGAAGTCTGCGTAGATATCGCGCACCAAGGTGCAGAAATCCCGGACTTCGCTGGCGATCTGGTCTTCGGTGCAGAAAATATGGGCGTCATCCTGGACAAAACCGCGGACGCGCATGAGGCCGTGCATGGTGCCTGCAAGCTCGTTGCGATGGCATTTGCCAAATTCAGCCAGACGCATGGGCAGGTCGCGCCAGCTCTTGAGGCCCTGGTTGAAAATTTCAATATGGCAGGGGCAATTCATGGGCTTGACAGCCATCTCACGATCGCCCGAGCGGGTAATGAACATGTTCTCGTTGTATTTGTCGGCGTGACCGGACTTGATCCACAAGGATTTGTCCACAATTTCTGGAGTGATGACTTCGAGGTAGCCACGCTTGGAAATGACATTGCGGACGTGGTTGCGCAGAGCATTATACAGGTGCGCGCCCTTGGGGTGCCAAAACACCATGCCCGGGCTGTGGTCTTCGATGTGGAATAGATCGAGCTCTTTGCCCAGGCGACGATGGTCGCGCTTCTTGGCTTCCTCGAGGAAGGTCAAGTGGGATTCAAGACCTGCTTTATCCGCAAAGCAAATTCCGTAAATTCGTGTCAGCTGGTCGGAGGTCTGGTCACCATGCCAATAGGCACCAGCGACGGACAGAATCTTAAATGCTTTTAAATAGCCGGTGCTAGGCACATGGGGGCCGGCGCAAAGGTCTTCCCAGTTGGTGCCTGGCGCGCCAGTGGCGTAGAAACTGATGACGGAATCGCCCCGAGTGATGGCCCGCACGGCATTGTCGTTCTTGTATTTGTCACCCTCGGTGCGACGCAGTCCCTCTTCGGAGCTGACTTCGCAACGGGTAAAGGGACGGTTCTCCTTGATGATCTCGGCCATACGCTTTTCGATGGCAGGAAAATCATCGCCACTGATGGGCTTGGGGGAGGCCAGATCGTAGTAGAAGCCTTCTTCTACGGGAGGACCGTAGGCCAGGCGGGTGCCGGGGAACAAATCGCAAACCGCTTCGGCCAGCACATGCGCGCAGGAATGGCGCAATACATAGAGCGCGTCCGGATCTTCGTTCGAAGGTGTAATGATACGGAATTCCCCGCTCGCAGGAATGGGCAGGGCCATGTCCAGGGTTTTGTCGCCAAGCTTGTAGGCAATCGCCTTGCGGGCCAGGCCTTGGGAAATGGATTCGGCGACTTCGCGGCCGGTGGTTCCCGCAGGAACAACGCGAACGGATTGATCGGGGAGGGTGAGGGAAATCTCTGCCATAATAAATCTCGGTGTCGCCAACGGACGCGACGGTTCCAAGTGAAAGGAAAGGAGAGGAAAAATGAATGGACGATACTGGACTCGAACCAGTGACCCCTACCATGTCAAGGTAATACTCTAACCAACTGAGCTAATCGTCCGAACGGGTGCAAATATACTAAAGGGCGCAAATGCGTCAAGGGGATTGGAAAACCCTTGGAAGGATTTGAGATTCTACAACCCCAAGGACTGTAGCTCAAAATTCGCGACCTTGGCTGTGTCAGATGTGTTTTTCAGGAAGATATGCAAGGACCAGGCGTGGTCGGTGGCTTCGGTGATAGGCTTATCTATGGCACCAATGGCGGCTTCCTGTTTTTTAAATGCGTACCATGAGAAGGACCTAGAAGCTGAAACCGCCTGTGCAGGCAAAGTGACCTGCCATGTTTCGGTTCCATTCGCAACCGTATCCCAACCCAGCTCCATTTGCAGAGGTGTGTCTGAGGTATAGGTGATGAAATAGCCAAGATTCGCAGTTATGTTGCTTGGGCCGGCCGGGAGATTATAATCAAAACCGATCCCCGCAATACTTGGCGAATCCACCGAGGCTGCCGGAGCCTTCAATGAGATTCTCAAGCCTGTGGATGTAAGGCTTCCATTGGGAAGGATGTCGCCTGTCATGGGATCAATCGTCATCAAAGTTCCATCGGAATTTTTGGGCGACCAGTCGCCACCATTCTGCCCATAACCATACCACCAGCCCGCACAGGTGGTTGGATCCCCACAGGAACCATCCATTACGGAGGGGGTCTGGACTTCATAAATAGGAACGGTGAGGTCCCAGATTGTTCTGTGGGGTGGAAGGCCATCGGGGGGACACCAAGCGCAGTGATAAAACGAAGAGGACGAAGCGGGGACCAATGATGATGACATTTGGGTCACTGAAGAATTCGGGGAAGCCTCCAGGGAAGAGGAATTCCCTGAGGATTGAGCATCGTTGGATGAAGAGGAAGACCCCAACAGACTCGCATCCGATTTCCCCATACCTGCCAGCGGACTCACGGACTCACTGCAACCCAGGAAAAGAATGGAAAATGTCGCTAGGAAAATAAAACCTTTGTTTTTCGATTTCATATTGACGATTACTGGGTCAGGGATTGCAATTCAAAGTTCGCGATCTTGGCCGTATCTGAGGTGTTTTTCAGGAATATATGCAGAGACCAGGCATGGTCGGTGGCTTCGGTGATGGGCTTGTCCATAGCACCGGTGGCCCAGCCTTCCTTTTTGAAGGAGGGCCAGTAAAAACGCATGGTGCTTGAGGTCGCCTGGGCAGGCAAGGTTACCTGCCAAGTGTCAGGTCCATTCGCCACGGGATCCCAGCCCAGTTCCAGCTGCAGAGGCGTGTCCGAAGTATAGGTGATAAAATAACCACCGTCGTAGGTGATGTTACTTGGCCCAGCCGGGGAATTGTAGTCAAAACCGATCCCCGCAATACTGGGCGCATTCACCGAGGCCGCCGGGGCTTTCAACGAGATTCTCAAGCCTGTTGCCGTGAGGCTTCCATTGGGAATGTTGTCGCCCGTCATTGGGTCTGTCATCATCAGGGTTCCATCAGCGTTCTTGGGAGACCAGTCGCCACCGTTGTCGCCATAAGCATACCACCAGCCCGCACAGGTTTCCGGGGTTCCACAGGAGCCATCCCTCACCGAAGGAACCTGAACTTCATACATCGGGACGGTGAGATCCCAAAGAAGTGGATAACCAATTATATCATCATAAATCCAGGGAATATGAATGGTACTGGAAGAAGATGCAGTGCTAGAAGAAGACTCGGGAATGGAAATAGCGGAGGAAGATAACCCGACGAACAGAGAAGAGGAGGCCCCCGAAGGAACCTCAATCCCTTTCGAGGAGGAAGATGCCAAAGCTGCGACGGATGTCCCAAGATTAGCCAGCGGACTCACGGACTCACTGCAGCCCAGGAGAAGAATGGAGAGGGCTACAGCCGAAGCGAAAAGTTTCTTTTTCAAAATGACTCCAAAAAGGGACCCCAATATTTAGTCGGGACTGTTCAAGAATATATACTAACATCGTCGTAAATTATGCGACATAAATCTGCCCGGTACGGCCGATGTGCTGCCAGTTACGGTTACTGGCAGCTATGCAAAGCTTGGCCACTTTTGGCTTCGCCAATTTCCACACAGTGGATATGTGCCTGTAACCGCTGAAGCGGAACAGGCATATCAAGTCGAGCACTATCCACTG
>CAIRAY010000029.1 GCA_903876665.1 uncultured Fibrobacterota bacterium
CAGTGGATAGTGCTCCACTTGATATGCCTGTTCCGCTTCAGCGGTTACAGGCACATATCCACTGTGTGGAAATTGGCGAAGCCAAAAGTGGCCAAGCTTTGCATAGCTGCCAGTAACCGTAACTGGCAGCACATCGGCCGTTCCGGGCATGACAATTCTAAAATACTCCGCATGTCATAATACCATTGACGGCGTTAGAAATGTATACAAAAATTGATTCAGAACGCAACTTGCAAAAGAATTACTTCACATCGATAAAGGGCATGGGCGCACTTCCGCCGGTGTAGGTGGGGAGCTGCCCGTTCCACTTTTCGATGGCTTTCAAATTCACATACTCTTTGCCTCCCTGGGCACGGATTGCATCGGCTTGGATGCGAATCGCTTCAGCGGTTCCCCGGGCGGTGGCAATCTGCTGTTCGGCCTCAACCCGGATCCGATCCAAGTCGTTCTTGGCCTTCAGGGCATTCTGTTCGGCAATCTGCTTGTCTTCAATAGCCTGGACAAAGGCGGGACTGAATTCAAAATTGGTGATCTGCACTCCACCCGCCTCCACAATGATATTGTAGGGAGCAACCTGCTGGGTGAGCAGAATGGAAATTTCGCTCTTGACCTGCTCCCGCTCGGCCAGCAAGGCATCGGCGGTATATTTTGCGGTCACTGCCTTCACCACCTCCTGAATTCTCGAGTCGATGATTTTGGATTCCACATCCAAACCAACCCTGGTGTAGATGGTCTCGAGCTTGTCCTTTTCCAGATGGTAATTAACGGTGACCCGGGTGTGGACGGTCTGCATATTTTTGGAAGCAGCTACCGCAGGCGCTTCGGCCTTCATGGTTCGCACATCCACCTTGATCACACTCTGCATAATGGGAATCTTGAAGTTAAGACCTTCATCTTGGACATTGGTGATTTTCCCCCAGGTAAACACCAGAGCCTTTTCGCCAGACTGCACGGTATAAAAGCTCAAGCTGAGGAGGACGATGGCAATCAGAGCGATTACGCCAATAAAAAACCAGCGCACCAGGCTTTTTGGATTGATTTCGGAAAACTGAGTATTGTTTGTCATGCTCAGAGTTTACCAATTCATCGGAACTCTGTCAATTTGAGAGTGCGAATCTACAGAGATTGAGGACTTTGATTGTGATCTGGGTCAACCCTCCTTCGATACTCTGGACATTCCTGGGGTTTTTACTGTATACTATTCTTATATGCATACAAATCATCGGTTCTCTCTCGACAAATGTTTAGCGCGCATTCGCCTGGGCTTGCTGTTTCTGGTGGTGCTGGGAACGGGCAGTGGATACGCAGCAATCCGAACCGTCGATGCGGACGGTGGTTCGGGGTATACAACCGTTCTCGCTGCATTTCAGGCGGGGGGCTTGACGGATACTGTACAGATCCAAGGAACCGATATAGACACCTACACGGAAAGTTGGGCAAGCGTATCCATGGGCAAAAGTGTCCTGATTCGTGGTGCCTCTGCCGATCCCGATAGTTTTCCGGTGATTTCTATTAACAGTTGGGGGAGCTTTTGGGTGAATGGCTCTGGCGATGTAAAGTTTGAGCGGGTCGTGCTGAAATCTTGCGCAACCCTGAGCCTCCTCAATACGGGCATTACTCTGGGATTAAAGAGTGTTGTTGTCCGTAATTTTACCGTTCCCATATTTTCGCTTAGCGGGGAACACCCCAATTATTTGACGGTAGAAAACAGTATTTTTCTAGGCAATAGCGGAGCCATTTTCGTTGCTCCCCCTACCACCAATATGTCTGGACCCTACGGCTCAGTATGGAACTCCACCTTCTACGGCAACACCACGGTGAGTTCCCAGAATCCGGATGCCACTCAGCTTAGCGCAAACAAGATTATAGCCATCCATAATAGTATTTTCCAAAACAATACCACCATCAGCGCCAATCAGGCCATCAAAAATGCATGGACCTATAATTTGATTCCTTCTACCGAGTCGCTCGGGTTTTGGGGTACGGGATCGGCCCAAAACGACAACGCCAAATTTGCCAATTTGAGTACTTCCTTTGCATTCGCCTCTGATTTTAAGCTTCAAGCCTCCTCTCCGGCAAGGGATATCGGCCCCTCATACGGCGCACCCTTTTACGACATGGCCGGAGTGATGCGTCCCGTCAGTACGCCCACCGATATGGGCGCATTTAAATATGTCATCCCTCCTGATGTGATCAGTCCGGTATTCATAAACTTATGGCCCATGAACAATGCCACAGGAGTGCCCACAACCGGAAACCTGACGATCACCTTCAGTGAGCCCGTAATTCCGGTAAACGGAAATATCACCCTCAAAAGAACCTCCGACAACACAATCGTTGAAACAATCGATGTCACCTCCGCGCAAGTAACCGGCTCTGGGACCAACACCATTGTCATCGTCCCAAACACTACCCTGGCATCAGCCACGGGCTATTATTTGCTCATCGATGGAACCGCATTCGATGACCTGGCAGGCAATAGTTTTCCTGGCATTAGTATGCCCACCGGATGGAATTTCACCTCCGTTGCACCGGGCACCGGGTATTCCGATCATCATACCACCACCATCACGGGCTGGACTCCTTATGGAACACGCACTTGGAGCCAGTCGGGGACAGTGGTGAATACGGACCTCCAGATGAATGATGGATTTTTGATCAATAATTTTACCCCGGCGAGCAATGGAACATTCGAAGTGCGGTTGGATCCTCTGACCTATATGGATTGCAATGGAATCATTCTCCGCTATGGCGATATGGCTAATTTTTATTACATCAGCTTTTATGAAGCCATGGGCGCAGGCATGTCGCGCATTCGCTTCCATGTGAATAGCCTGAGTGTGGTATCGGATTCCATCGCCACATACAATTTGCCGAGTTCCACTTTTTACATGCGCTTTGTGGTTATGGGAAACACCATTAGTATTTTCGACTCCACCGCAACATTGATCGGGACATTCACGGACGCCAGCAACCTGAACCCTACGGGTAAGGTGGGTTATGCACATTTCGACAACTACAATGCTAACGGTTCTTTTGACTGGTCCGCCTGGACGGATATGCCTGCAGATGGCACCCCGCCCACCATTAGCTCCTTGGTCCCGGCAGACAACGCGATCCATGTATTCAACGGCCGCCAACCCTTGCGCATGCAATTTGACGAGTCCGTACAAAAGGGGACAGGAAGCATCACATTAAAAAAGATTGACAATAGCCCCGTCGAAACCATTAATGTAACCTCCAATCAGGTCGCGATTGGTGACGCGGCCTTGTTGAATGGCTTTGAAACGAGTGCGGAAGATTGGACCTGGGGTACGGCAGCCATGACCCGGGACAACAACCGTTACCATTCTGGCTCCTATTCTTTGAATGCCGTCACGTCAGCGCCATGGGAAATCGCCGAGGCCCGGTATGCTCCCTATAACCAAGACTGGAGCGCCTTTGATTCGGTCATTACCTGGGTGTACACAACGACCCCGGGGGCTTCGGTTACCCAATTCACCCGCAGTGGGGCCGATGTTTGGGTCAATGGGAACAACACCAGTCTCACGCAAAATTCTTGGACTCGACTCGTTTCTGCCACCCATAGTGCTGCAACACCGAGCTTGATCACTTCTTACGGCCTGGTCTTTTCTGGAGCGGGGACATTCTGGATTGACGATGCGGGACTCAAGAAAACCGGTTCCAATTTTGTGACGGTCATCCCGAGCTTTGGCCTGGCAGTTGGCAGCAGCTACTACATGAATGTGGATGTGGGCTCCATCAAGGACCTTGCAGGGAACAGCTTCACAGGGATTTCGACACCTACCGCCTGGAATTTCCAAACGAACAACGGTCCTACGGATATTTTCTTAAGTCCAGGTACGGCGGCAGAGAACCTGTCCCCGGGCTCCAATGTGGGCATGCTGTCCGCAATCGATCCCGATGGCGCAGAACCATTCTCCTATTCCTTGGTAACAGGCACAGGCTCTGCAGACAATACGTCTTTCAACATTGCCGGCTATTACCTGATGACGACGCAATCCTTCGATTATGAGACCAAGAGTTCTTATAGTATTCGCGTTCAGGTTTCAGACGGGTTTTCGGGGGTTTTTGAAAAGCAATTATTTGTGGCGATTACTAATGAAAACGACAATACCCCTGTGATCACCAGCAACGGTGGCCTCGCTGTGGCTTCCCTCAATGTGGCCGAAAACCAGACCGCCGTGACTACCGTAGTCGCATCGGATTTGGACGGTACCCCGCCCACATTCGCGCTGAACGGTGGCGACGATGCCTCGCTCTTTTCAATCGACAACACCACCGGTGCTCTGAAATTCAATATTGCCCGCGACTTCGAGCTCCCCGTCGATGCCGATGCAAACAACGCGTACAACGTTGTTGTGCGCGCTACCGATGGAACAAATACAGACGACCAAACTATCGCCGTAACCATCACCAATGTAAACGAAGCGCCCGTGATCATCTCCGCCAACAGCGTCAATGTGATTGAAAATCAAGTTGCGGTGATGACCATATTCAGCACGGATCCAGACTTTGGCGCCACTCAGTCCTTTAACCTCACCGGGGGCGCAGACAAGAATAAATTCAGCATCAACAGCTCGACCGGTGTACTCTCCTTTTTGGTGGCTCCTAGCTTCTCTAGCCCGACCGATGTTGGCTTGAACAATGTCTATGACGTCATCGTGCAAGTTTCCGATGGCTCCCTGACCGCCTCGCAACCCATAGCCATTAGCGTGGTCCCAGCGAACCAGCCTCCCGTATTTTCCGGAGCCACAGCTTCGGTAAATGCAGCGGAGAACCAAACCACGGTCACTACCGTGGCAGCCACCGATGCAGATGGGGACAACTTGATGTATATGCTGACCGGAGGTGCCGACCAGAGTCATTTTAATTTGAACTCCTCCAATGGAGACCTGACATTTTATTCCGGTCGTGATTATGAATCTCCCACGGACATGGACTCCAGCAATACCTACGAACTCATCGTTACTGTAATGGATGGCCAAGGTGGTTCGGATGTTCAGGCGATCACGGTTCATGTCACCAATATCAATGACAACACACCTAACATCACCTCCAACGGCGGGAACACCTTTGCGCCCATTTCCATGGCAGAAAACGCAACTCTGGTAACTACGGTACTGGCCACCGATGCCGATGCAGGCTCTACCCTCACCTACAGCATCATGAGCGGTCCGGACCAGGCTAAATTCAGCATCAACAGCGCGACCGGCGTACTGAGCTTTGTCGCTTCGCCCGATTTTGAAGCCCCAACCGACAACGGCGCAGACAATGTGTATGACTTCTATGTCCAGGTGAGCGATGGAAATTTCATGGATATGCAGACGATTTCCGTGACCGTAACCAATATGAATGAAGCGCCAACCCTGATGGGTGCCATCACCGCAAGCGTTCCCGAAAACCAGACCGGTGTGATGCCCTTTTCGGCGAGCGACCCGGATGTGGGAACAACCTTTATTTACTCCCTTGTCGGAGGAGCTGACGTTGCGAAATTCACAATCAACTCCACCACGGGCGCTCTTGCATTCCTAGCTGCGCAAGACTTCGAAGCTCCCACGGATTCCGGGGCAAACAACACATACAATGTAATCGTACAAGTGAGTGATGGTGCGCTTACCGCAACGAAATCCATTGCCGTAACGGTGACCAATTTGAACGACAATATCCCCGCCTTTACCACTTCGCCGAGCTTGAGCGTGATGGAAGGGTTTGCTTCAGTTGGCACGGTGATGGCCACGGATGCCGACGGTGCAGCCTTAACCTATTCCATTTTTGGAGGAGTGGATGCAAGCCAGTTTACCCTTAGCCCTGCCACCGGAATTTTGAACTTCGTTTCCCTGCCCGTCTTTGCCACCCCGACCGATGTCGGTGCAGACAACGTTTACAATTTGACCGTACGCGCAACCGACGGCATCAACACCACCGACCAGAATTTTTCTGTGACCGTCACCGCAGTAAACCGTGCTCCCACAAATGTTGCCCTAGGGTCCTCAACCATCAATGAAAATCTGGCATCTGGAAGCATTGTGGGAGCGCTCCTGGCCACCGACCCGGATGTGGGAAACACATTTACCTATTCTCTGGTTGCCGGCACTGGGTCAGCGGACAATTCCAAATTTGTAATCAGTACCAACACATTGAAGTCTTTGGCCATTTTTGACTTCGAAATGCAGCCAACCTTCTCCATTCGCGTGCGCGCAACCGACCAGGGAGGATTGTCCTACGAGAATACCTTCGCAGTCACCGTGCTCAATGTCAACGAATATCCTCTATTGAATTCTCCTTTGGTCGATCAGCCCGTTTTTGACGGGGCATACATGCAATACATCCTGCCTGCGAGTAGCTTCCAAGATCCTGATTTAGGAGACATTCTTAGCTATATCGCAACCGCGCCCAATGGGGCAGCGCTTCCCGGCTGGCTTACCTTCAATTCCGTCACTCGGACTTTTGACGGAAACCCTAGCAATGCAGATATTGGAACCTATCCAATCCGCGTCACGGCAACCGATGGAGCTGGCCTGGCGAAATTGGACACCTTCAATATTGTTGTCACTAATCAGAATGACGCCCCACAAATTATGAATCAGACCTCGGCATCCATTGCCAGCACTTCGATTCCAGAGAATACAACTGTTGTTGTCGATATTGACGCTACCGATCTCGACTTAGGTGATGTACTCACCTACGGAATCGCGGGTGGAGCAGATCAGGCGAAGTTCAGCATTGACCCCACTTCTGGAGTATTGTCCTTTATTGTCGCTCCAAACTTTGAACAGCCTCTGTCTCAGTTGGGCACCAATAGCTACGTCGTTCAGGTGCGGGCGGATGATGGGGCGGGTGGATTCGACTTGCAGACCTGGACGGTTTCGGTTCAGAATGTCAATGAGGTTCCGGTCATTGTCTCGGCAAATTCTTTGACGGTGCCAGAGGGAACCACAACAGCAATGACCGTACAGGGACTTGATCCGGATGCGAGCGCCACTCTCAGCTACAGCTTGACGGGAGGGACCGATCAATCCGCATTCACAATTAACTCCTCTACCGGAGTCCTTTCCTTTGTCCGTGCGCCTAATTTCGCGAGCCCACAGGACGCGGATATGGACGGCATCTACTTCATCACCGTAATGGTAAGCGATGGTTTGTCCCAGACTCCTGCGGATATTTACATCTCCATTAGCGCACAAGCGGTCACCCAAGCCTTGATCGCGGGCGCCAATATTCGCATCCCGCTTACCCACGAAAGCAATGCTCAAATGATGTTCCCTTCGTGGATGAATGTCACACAACTGTCCGGATTCAATTTGGAAGAGCAATTCCTCACTTCCGCCGATGTAGCCTTGATGCTGGATACGCCAATGGTCGCATTGGATGGTGGACTCCGCATTCAACCGAGGGCCAATGTGTCGGGGATTTCTCAGTTCCGAATTCGCGCATGCAAGTCGCTGACTCAATGCACCAATTGGGATACCGCTTCGGTAACCATATCGGCACCACCGGCCTTTGGGAATTTTGCCTTGGCCAATTCAAACACGCTCAGGGCCCCATCCGATACCTCAATCGTCATTCCATTCTCCGACCCCGATAATGCCGACATAGCACAACTACAAATGCAGGTGCACCAAACTCAGCTCGCCATTGACAATGAGCCATCAACCTACCAGTTGGAACCTTTTGGTGCCGTTGGACAGAGCTTTACCGTTTCTTCCAACGCCTCCCTCGGGAAAATTGAGGTGTACGCCAAACTCCCCCTCCCCTACATCCATATTTATGTGGCTTCTGCGGATGCGAGTGGTGGGTTTAGCCCTCCCATGAATATTATTGGGGACTTTTATGCTCCTGTTTCCGCCAACACCCTCCAATGGCATTCCATTGCCATGGGAAAAGATATCGCGCTTGTGGCCAACCATACCTACAGTTTCTTCCTTGTCCCCGAGGACTCCTTGAAGGTTGAAATGGGTGTGGATCCGAATAATTCCTATGCGAAAGGGAATTTGTATGTAGGAACCAGCCCCACCACAGCGCCGATTTCCAATTCGGCATGGGATTTAAAATTCCGCATTCACACCCGCCAATCCGCCCCGGCATGGGCAACGCTGCAATCCGGCACCACCCTGTCTAAAAAACTCCGCCTGGCTCCCTCCGCTACCGATGTAGGCCAATACTCTTTGATGCTGAGCCTGACCGATGGAGTAAATCCCGTCGCGGTCGAGCTCCCCATCACGGTGAATGCCACCACAACTTACTCCGGACTCCGCGCAATTCCTCAGGGCCAAGCGGTATTCCTCAGCTCCACGGGGCTTAAGGTTAGCTCCCTTCCCTCGACTCTCAAAGTCACCGTCCGAATTCAAGGAACTGGATTGGATACCCTGATGGAAATGACCAGCGACCCTATGGTCTGGGTGCCCGCACCGGTAGGAACCTACACCTTCGACTGGCGCCTCTACTCCACCATAGATCAGAAAAACCTGGCCACGGGAACCGGGACCTTTGACGTCGCCACACCTAGCCTGAAGCCTAGCCCCGTTGCCTGGTCGATGGTGGGCTTTGGAAATGTACCGCTGGATTTGAACACCACGAATTCGTCCACCCAGATTTTCCGCTGGACCGAAACCCCATCTTCCATCGCACTGAATGGCTATCTCGACAAATCAAATCTGGTTAGAACAGAACAAGGCCTAGGGTACTGGTATTGGAGCGAATCTACCGATACCATTGCGATGGAACCATTCGTAGCCATGCCCTCGGCCCTTTCCGTTCCCGTCGAAAAAGTTGACCTCGGTTGGAATATGATCGCGAACCCCTGGAACTGGTCCGTGAACCCCAGCTCGGCCACGTGGTCCTCTGGACCTGGAACTCCCGAATTTTGGGAGTGGGTGCCTGCGCTCGGCGACTATCAGCCCGCCACCGAACTCAAGCCTTTTGTCAGCTATTGGGTAAATACCCCTGTTTCTCAAACCTTGTCTTTGAATCCTCAGCCCTTCTGGAATGCCTCCACTGCATTGCCCAAGAAGAGCCTGCCACGCTTTGCCTCCGCCAATGATTGGTCTGTGCAAGTTAAGCTTGCTTCCGGAAGCAAATCCGATGGGTTCAATCTGTTGGGAATTCACTCGCTCGCCAAGGCCGGAACCGACACATTGGATGGAGCAGAACCACCCCAGGGATTTGGCGATTTTGTAAAACTGTCTCTAGGATCGAAATACGAGCCACTGAGCCGTGACATCCAACACGCCGGAGATGCCAACCGCTGGACCGTCAACCTTCGGTCCAGCACCGACCGCAATGGCTTTGTCACCTTCGAAGGAATGGGAAACCAAAAGCTTGTTTGGATCGAAAATGGAATGGCTCAGGAAATCCAGAATGGCGTCCCCATTGCCGTTGCACTCTACAAGACGGGGTCCGTGGCCTATGTGGAAGTTCTTGACCCCAATCGCGCCATTGCCCTCCAGGGCCCGGTGCAAGGATTCCTTGCCACCATGGCCCACGGAGTTTGCAACCTTTCGTTTGCGGTTCCCCTGTCCTTGGATGGACAGGACGCCAGCGTAGAATGGCTGAGCACCAACGGCGCAAGCCTAGGACTGAAATCTTTGGGGACTCTGGCTGCGGGACAACAATCCTTTGCCCTTGCGAAGAATACGATTCCTCCGGGAATCGTTTGGATTCGCCTGCGGGTTGGCAGTCAGCAATTGGTGAAGGCGACGATGGTTCTTTCCCGATGAAGGAATTGGTCGTCCTGGTGCACGGCTTTTTTTCTTCCCAAAAGAGCATGCACTATTTGGAAGAGCATTTGCCCCGCCAGGATTTTGAAATTGTTTCGGTGAATTTGCCCTCCACATTCGGGTCCCTGGGAGACTGCGTAAAAGCATTCAACTCCGCGGTAAGCCCTCTGCTTGGGGACTATTCCCGGATTCATTTTGTGGGCCATAGTCTAGGTGGTCTGGTCATTCGCAAATATTTGGGGCTTATCCGCATCCCCAATTTAGGTCACTGCATATTTATTGCAACGCCACATCATGGAACCCGGATTGCCAACATTTTGAACCGCGTACCCTTTTTTTCCAGAATCATCCGCCCCATTCCGGGATTGATGACACACAAAGCATACCCCAATTGCCACTTTGGAATTCATACCCGGATTGGAATTATTGCCGGCACCCGGAACGGATTGCTAGCGGGGAAGCTATTCCTTTCCAGACAAAGCGATGGACGAGTAGAATTGGAGTCGGCCAGATGCGTTGAGCCACATGAATTGATCACGCTTCCCTTTCACCACAAAGTGATTCACAAGCAAGCAGTAGTCGCCGCGCAGGTCGAAGCATTTTTGAAGAATGGACGATTTATACCGCAACAGGCATCGTAAGCCGAACAGAAAAAGTCGAGCCCTTACCCTGGGTACTTTCTACGCTAACGACTCCACCCAGCATGCGGACCAGTTGATCCACAACGGAGAGGCCCAGCCCAATACCGCCAAAGCGGCGCGCAAAGGACAAGTCCGTATCTTGGAAGGGTGCAAATACGCGAGGAAGGTCCTGCGCACTGATGCCTAAGCTGGTATCCTTCACCGAAAACTCCAAGACCATACCCAGGCCTTCTTGAATCGCCTTGGCGCTAAAGGTTATGGATCCCGAACCGGTGACTTTAGATGCATTTTGAAGGAGAATCCCCAATACCTGCGATAAACGATTCCCGTCGGCGAACAAAAACAGATGCAGAGGACCCGAAGTGTTCACCAGAAATTTCACCTCGCGTTCCTGGGCTATGGGCGCGAATTTTTGGGTCAATTCCTCCACGAGCACTGAAGGCGAAAACCGGGATGGCTTTAATTGCAGGCGCCCCGTTTCAACGCTGGAAAGATCCAGCAAGTTTGTCAGCAAAGACATC